>NZ_JBNNHG010000012.1:35458-50164 GCF_050268705.1 Stenotrophomonas sp. NPDC077659
CTGACAGTCGACTCTACCCAGTCGACCATCGCGCGCAGCGCGGGGTTTTCCGCGATCTGAGAGAAGATCAGTCGACTGACAGTCGACGCTACCCCGTCGTCGTCACTGCGCGGCAGCCACCGGCAGTGCGCCGGTGGTTGCCATCAACACAGCCCCCTTACTTGCGGGTGCCGTCGAGCCAGTTCGGGCCTTTGTTGGTCAGGAAGAACACGTACACCACCAGCGATACCGCGATGGTGGCGGTGACGTAGATGGCGAACCAGTCCACGTGGCCGGTCTTCAGCGCGCCCTGGTACAGCAGCGGGGCGGTACCGCCGAACAGCGAGTTGGCCAGCGCATAGCCCAGGCCCACGCCCAGTGCACGCACGTGGGTGGGGAACAGCTCGGCCTTCACCACGGCGTTGATGGACGTGTAACCGGTGAGGATGACAAAGCCCAGCGCCAAGGTGAGGAAGGCGAGGGTGGCATCGTGCTGGTGCGGCAGCTGGGTGATCAGGTACCAGCTGTACAGCACGCCGCCCACGCCGAAGAACACCAGCAGGCTCTTGCGGCCGACGATGTCCGACAGCCAGCCGCCAACCGGCTGCAGCACCATCAGCAAGGTCAGCACGCCGAGATTGACCAGGGTAGCCGTCATCGGATCATCCGCAGCGAAGGCGCTCTGGATCATCTTCGGGCCGTTCACCGAGTAGGTGTAGAAGGCAATCGTGCCGCCGGCAGTGATCAGGAAGCACAGCAGCAGCGGGCGCCACTGGTGCACGAACAGTTCGTACATCGAACCGGATTTCCTGGCCTTGCCCTCGCGTGCGGCTTCGATGGACGATGCTTCCATCGTCTCGTCCATGCCACGGCGCAGCCAGAACACCACCACGGCAGCGATGCCGCCGATGCCGAAGGCGATGCGCCAGCCGAATTCCGAGATTTCCGGCTTGCCCCAGACGTTCAGCATCAGGAACAGGGTCAGCTGGGCCAGCACGTGGCCACCGACCAGGGTGACGTAGTGGAACGAGGAGAGGAAGCCGCGGCGGCCGGGAATGGCCGCTTCGGACATGTAGGTGGCGCTGGCGCCGTACTCACCGCCGGTGGCGAAGCCCTGCAGCAGGCGTGCGAACAGCAGGATGATGGCCGCCCAGATACCGATGCTGGCTGCGGTGGGGGTGATGGCGATGAGGAAGGAGCAGACGGCCATCAGGGTGACCGACACGGTGAGTGCCAGGCGGCGGCCGTGGCGGTCGGCAAAGCGGCCGAAGAACCAGGCACCGATGGGGCGCATCAGGAACGTGGCGGCGAAGATCGCCCAGACGTACATGGTGGAGTTCTTGTCTTCGGGCGAGAAGAACTGCGATTCGAAGTACACGGCGAATACCGAGTACACATAGACGTCATACCACTCCACCAGGTTGCCGGCGGAGCCTTTGAGGGTATTGGAGATCGAGCGGCGCAGCGCGGCGCCGTCGGTGCTGGGGACAGCAGGTTGGGACGTGGTGCTCATCTGGGTGAGGATCCTCGATGCGGCGCTTCCATGCGGGAAAGATCGATGCCAGGGCGCGCAGCGCGCTGCCCAGCCAGCCTTCTAGGTACTGCATCCCACGTCAACGCCAGGTGCCGGAGGGCAGGCAGGGCATGGGGACCGCACAGGGTGACAGCGGGCGGCAGGGGGGACCATAGCTAGATCGTCGTACGCCCTGTCGTTTCCAGCTCGGCCAGCCAGGACCGAAACCGGGGTTACGCAGCTGACCGAACGCTCTAGAATCCGTCTTCCCCTGCCTGCTGGTGCGTCATGTCGGCTTCCCCTGTTCCTGCTGCGGCTGCCCCCCGGGGCGGCCTTGTTGCGTTGGCGCTGCTGCTGGTCTACGTGGTCTGGGGCTCCACCTACCTGGGCATCGCCAAGGCCCTGCACGGTGGGGCGCTGCCGCTCACCATGGTCTCCGGCAGCCGCTTCATCATCGCCGGCGGCCTGATGTACCTGGCCCTGCGCCTGTTCTGGAAGCTGCCCCGGCCGAGCCTGCGGCAATGGCGCAACCTGGTCATCATGGGCGTGACCATGCTGGTGCTGGGAAACGGCATGGTGGTGCTGGCCGAGCGCGAGGTGTCCTCGGGCCTGGCAGCGACAGCCGTAGCCTCGGTGCCGCTGTGGATGGCGCTGTTCTCGGCGCTGCGCGGCCAGCACGCCAGCCGGGGTGAATGGCTGGGCATTGCCGTCGGTTTCATCGGCGTGGTCTGGCTCAATGCCGGCAGCAGCCTGACTGCCTCGCCCACGGGGCTGGTGCTGCTGCTGATCGCACCGGTCGGCTGGGCGTTCGGTTCGGTCTGGGCGCGTGGCCTGGACCTGCCCGGCCCGTTCATGACCGCCGCCGGGCAGATGCTCTGCGGTGGCGTGCTGCTGGTGCTGATCGGCCTGGCGGTGGGCGAACGCCCGACCACGCTGCCCGACACCGGCGGCCTGCTGGCCATGGCGTACCTGTGCGTGTTCGGCTCCATCGTGGCCTTCACCGCCTACGTATGGCTGCTGCACAACGTGCGACCGGCGCTGGCCGGCAGCTACGCGTACGTCAATCCGGTCATCGCGGTGCTGCTGGGCGCGGCCTTGAATGGCGAGCACTTCGGCTGGCGCGATTTCCTGGCGATGGCCGTCATCCTGCTGGGCGTGGTGGTGCTGACCATGGCGCGGACCCGGAAGAAGTGAGCATGACGAAATGAGTATGACCAAGTGAGCATGGACGAGCAGGAACAACGCCGCGGCCTGCTGGTGACCGCCTCCACCTTCGTGCTGTGGGGGCTGGTGCCGGTGTACTGGCATCTGCTCAGCGAGGTGCCGTCGTTCCAGATCATCGCCCACCGCATCATCTGGTCCACGGTGCTGGTGGTGGCGTGGCTGCTGCTGAGCGCGCGCCTGGGCTGGTGGCGGAAGATCGCCGCGCAGCCGCGCGCGCTGCCGATCCTGGCGGTGTCCAGCCTGACCATTGCCTTCAACTGGGGCCTGTACATCTGGGCGGTCAATGCCGGCCATGTGATCGAAACCAGCCTGGGCTACTTCATCAATCCGCTGGTGAACGTGCTGCTGGGCGTGCTGGTGCTGAAGGAACGCCTGCGCCGCGTGCAGTGGCTGGCGGTGGGCATGGCGGCAGTGGGCGTGGCGTGGCTGACCGTTGATGCCGGCACGCCGCCGTGGATCGCGCTGGGTCTGGCCTGTTCGTTCGGCCTGTACGGGCTGCTGCGCAAAGTGGTGTCGGTGGATCCGGTGGCCGGGCTGGGCGTGGAAAGCCTGTACCTGTTCCTGCCGGCGCTGGCGTTTGCGCTGTGGGCCGAGAATGGCCATGGCGGCGCGTTCTTCCATGGCTGGGGCTGGCGCAACGATCTGCTGCTGGTCTTCGGCGGCGTGGTGACGGCCGTGCCGCTGATCGGTTTTGCCTACGGGGTGAAGCGCATCCCGCTGTCGCTGGTCGGCATCCTGCAGTACATCGCGCCCAGCCTGCAGCTGCTGCTGGGCGTGTTCTTCTTCCACGAAGCCTTCGACACCGGCAAGGCGATTGGTTTTGCGGTGATCTGGGCCGGGCTGGTGCTGTTCGTCGGCGAGAATGTGCGCGCGATGCGGGCGGCGAAGCGGTAATCGCGATGAGGTCAGAGCCCGGTTCTGACCCCGACTGCCATCCACGCATGGCGTGGATCTACTGGATTCATTCCACATCGTACGGGTGTTCGCATTGCAGTAGATCCACGCCATGCGTGGATGACGCGCCGACAAAAAAAGGGCGAAGCCTTCGCTCCGCCCTCCACACCCATCACTCCACGCACGGGCGCGTTGTTCAGGTCTCGCGCAGGGCCGTGGTGATCGGCAGGCGCGCCGCGCGCAGCGCCGGGAACAGGCCGCCAACCAGGCCGATCCCCAGTGCCCACTTCAATCCATTCCACAGCAGTTCCGGCGATACATGGAACTTGAACACCACCGCGCTGAAATTGCTGCCGATGGTGGACACGCTGTAACCGTTGAACAGCAGCCAGGCCACCGCACAGCCCAGCAACCCGCCCAGCAGTGCCAGCAACATCGTTTCCAGCATCACCGCGGTGACCACCGGCAGGCCGCGGAACCCGATCGCACGCATGGTGGCGATCTCGCGTGCACGCGTTGCGACTGCGGCATACATGGTGTTGAGCGCGCCGAACACTGCACCCACTGCCATGATCGTGCCGATGACCTTGCCGAGGATGTCGATCAGCCTGGTCAAGCCGCCGCCCTGCTTGCCGTAATACGCGCGCGTGGTTTCCACATCCAGCTTCAGGCGCGGATCGGTGGCCACGGCGGCCTTGAACTGCTCGAAGCCAGGCTTGCCATCGGTACGCACGCTGATCGACTGCCACGCACTGCGCTGGTAGGTGGTGGCCAGCGTATCGGCATCGGTCCACATTTCCGAATCATGGGCATCCCCCGAGGCGAACACACCGACCACGGTCCAGGCCTGGTTGCCCAGGGTCAGCGTTTTGCCAACCTCAAGGTTGCGGAACTGTCCCTGTGCGCCCTGGCCGACCACGATCTCGCGCAGGCCGGTGCCGAACTTCCGGCCCTGCACGATCTTCACCTTGTCATGCACCGCCCACGCCTGCGGGCCGACGCCGCGGAACTGCGCGTTGACGTCGGTACCATCGGCCTTGGAAACCAGGTTCACCACCTGCGACAGCTCCGGTGACAGCAGCGGCCGGCCTTCGCCATCGCGGCTGATACCGGGCAGGGTGGACAGCATGGGCACCTGTTCGCGGGAGATGACCGAGTTGGTCTCGGCCTGCGAACCACCGCGCAGCACGATGGCGGTGGTGTCATCGCCGGTGCTGCTGAGCGTGGCCTGGAAGCCTTCGCCCATGGCCAGCATCGCCACCAGCACGCCGACCACGCCGGCAATGCCGACCACGATCACCGAGGAGGCGCCCCAGCGCTGCGGCAGGCTGGCGATGCCGATGCGGGTGGCCGCCAGCGCCAGTCGCCCGCTGCGGGTCAGCAGCAGCCACAGCGCCACCAGCACCGCCACGGCGAGCACGCCAAACCACGGCAGGGCGATCCAGATGCCCAGGTTGACCACCAGCAGCGCACCGGTTGCTGCATTGAGCAGCCACTTTTTCAGGAATTTCATCTGCGTCTCCTCCTCAGCGGCCGGCCAGCGCATCGACGATCTTCAGGCGTTTGGCACGCAGCGCGGGCAGCAGCCCGACCACGATGCCGATCACCACGATCAGGCCGATGCCCACCAGCCAGGTGGGGGTGGGTACGTGGGGTGGCAGCATGCCCATGCTCTTGGGCGCGATGGCCGGCAGCACCAGCGCGGCCAGGCCCATGCCGATCAGGCCGCCGAGGCCGATCAGCAGCACCGACTCGACCATCACCAGCGTCAGCACGGTGCCGTCCTTGAAACCCAGCGTCTTCAGCGTTGCCAGCTCGGGAATGCGCTCGCGCACGGCCTGGGCCATGGTGTTGCCGGTCAGCAGCAGCAGAGTAAAGAACACTGCGCCCATGATCGAAGTAACGATCATGCCGATGTCCGCGAACTGCTTGACGAACGCCTGCTGGAACGCCGATTCGGTCTGGGTCTTGGTCTCGTGGTCGGAGTTGGCCGAGATCGCATCGATGGCCTGGGCCACCCGCGAGGCGTGATCGGGGTTGTCCAGGGTGATCGTGTACCAGCTCACCTGGTTCTTGATGTAGTCGTTGGATTCGTCGAAGTACTTCCAGTTCATCATCAGCTGGCGTTCTTCGTTGCCGGCCTGTGCGCGGTCATTGGAACGGAAGATGCCCTTCAGTTCCAGCGGCCAGTCATTGCTGCCGCCGCGCGGAAAGATGGTGGCCTGCAGCGGGATGGTGTCGCCGATCTTCCAGCCGAACTGGTTGGCCAGGCTTTCGCCGACGATGGCGCCGGTGCGGGTCTGCTTCCAGTCTTCCAGCTGCGCCGGGTCGATCTGCAGTTCGCGGTAGACATCGAAGTAGTTGGGCGACACCGAGAAATTCGGGAAGAAGTTCTTCGGGTCCTGGTAGATGCCGCCGAACCACATGCCGTAGGCCACGTCGCGCACGCCATCGACCTGGCGGATCTGCGTTTCCAGGCGGATCGGCAGCGACTGGGTGATCGACAGGCGCGAGGCGGTGACCAGGCGGTTGGCACCTTCCACGCTGCCACCGGAATTGAATGCCACGCGTACCGAATCGAGCATGCCGAACAGCAGGAAGGCCGCGACCACCGAGAGCAGGGTCAACAGGGTCCGGGTGCGGCTGCGGAACAGCTGCGCCCAGACAAGGGAGAAGTATTTCATCGCCGGGGCCTCCGTCAGTGGGCCAGCGGGGCGTCGGCCAGCTCGCCCTTGTCCAGGTGCACCGTGTGGGTGGCGTACTCGGCGGCCTTCGGGTCATGGGTAACCATGATGATGGTCTTGCCGTGTTCGCGGTTGAGCTGCTGCAGCAGGCCCAGGATCTCTTCGGCCGACTGCCGGTCAAGATCGCCGGTCGGTTCGTCGCAGATCAGGAAGGTCGGGTCGGAGACGATGGCACGGGCGATGGCCACGCGCTGCTGCTGGCCGCCGGACAGTTCATTGGGGCGGTGGCTGCGGCGGTCGGCCAGGCCGACCAGGGTCAGCGCGATCTCGGCATTGCGCTTGCGCTGCGCGGCGCTGAGATGGGTCAGCAGCAGCGGCAGTTCCACGTTCTTCTGCGCGGTCAGCATCGGCATCAGGTTGTAGAACTGGAACACGAAGCCGACGTGATGGCTGCGCCAGGTCGACAGCTGGCCGCCGCTCATCTGGTCGATGCGCTCGCCTTCGATGCTGATCTCGCCGCCACTGGGGTTGTCCAGGCCGCCGATCAGGTTGAGCAGGGTGGTCTTGCCCGACCCGGACGGGCCCATCAGTGCAACGAAGTCGCCGCGTGCGATGTCCAGGTCGATGCCGTGCAGCACCTGCACTTTTTCCGGGCCACGTTGGTAGGTCTTGGTGATGTTGCGCAGTGAAACCAGGGTCGACATCGGGGTTCTCCACGAAAGGTGGAACACGGGGACGCGCGCCGGCCACGGGCCGGAGGGCATGCATGGAACGGTGCTGCCGGCGGCGCCACGCGGGCGCCAGGCCGTTACTGCGCTTGTTTCAGTCGCACCCTGGCGCCATCGCGCAGGGTGTCCAGTGGGCTGACCACCACGCTTTCGCCCGCACTGACACCCTTCAGCAGCTGGCGGTCCTTGCCCATCGCCTGGCCGGCCTGCACGGCACGCTGCTGCACGCGGTCGGCATCGCCCAGCACGAAGGCCACGCTGGCACCGTCGCGCTCGACCACGGCGGTGGCCGGTACGCGCACACCCTGCGGCGTGCTGGCAGCGGCCTGCGGCGGTGCCTGTTCCAGGAAGCTGACCCGCACGCCCATCTCCGGCACGATGCGCGGGTCCTTCACCTTCAGCGCCACGCGCACTTTCACCGTGGCCTTGCCGCGGTCGGCGGTGGGGATGATGGCGATCACCTCGCCGGGAATCTTCCATTCCGGGTAGGCATTGAGGGTGGCTTCCACCGGCATCTTCGGCTGTACGCGGCCGATGAAGGCTTCGCCCACTTCCACTTCGATTTCCAGCGAATCCATGTCGACGATGGTGCCGATGCCGGTACGGGTGAAGCCGCCGCCGGCCGACAGTGGCGAAACGATCTCGCCCGGCTGCGCGGCCTTGGCGGTGACCACGCCGGAGAACGGTGCGCGCACGATGTTGTTGTCCACGCCCAGGTCGGCGATGGCGAGCTGATCGCTGGCGACCTTGACGTTGCGCTGGGCGGTATCCAGCTGCGCACGCAGGCTGTCACGCTGGGCCACGGCCTGGTCGTACTGCGAGCGCGAGACCAGCTGCTGGCCGACCAGCGCCTGCAGGCGGCTGGCTTCGGCGGCGGCCTGGCGCTGCTGCGCCTGCAGGCCGGCCACCTGTGCACGTGCGGCCTGCACCTGCGACGCGGACAGGCTGCGCTGTGCATCGGCATCGATCGGGTCCAGCGTGGCCATGATCTGGCCGGCCTCCACGCGCATGCCTTCCTCGATCATCACCTCGCGCACTTTGCCGGTGATCTTGGCCGACACCGTGGCCATGCGCCGGGCCACCACGTAGCCGCTGGCATCAAGCACCGAACTGCTGGCATTGCCCTGCTGGATGGCCACGGCCGGTGCGATGTCCACTTCAGGCGCAGGTGTACGGCCGAACAGGAAGAAGGCGCTGCCCGCCAACAGCAGCACGATGACGGCCAGGGCGATCCACAGCCAGCGTTTGCCTGGGCCATTCCCGGAGGACGGCGGCGGGGTTTTGCGGTCGATCCGGAGTTCCTTCAACAGCTCGGCAGAAGCGTTCATTGCGTTCCATCACAGGCATTCGGGCGGGTAGGGCCGGAAGGGCGACAGCAGCGGTTCCGGTGGTCAGGCGTGCGGCACAGCATGCAGTGGGCACGGGGCGTGAGGGCAGTGACAGCTGTCACCCCATGGGGATGACGGCGGCCACTGCGAAACGTGACCGGGGCGGCACAGCATGGCAACGTCCCCGCTACCGGTACCGCACCCATGGATTCGACCGCAGCCCCCACCACGGCCCCGTTGGCCCGCCTGCACCAGGTGCAGGTGCATTACGCCGGCCATGCCGCACTGCAGGGCATCGACCTGCAGGTGCGTGCCGGCCAGGTCCTGGCCCTGCTGGGCCGCAACGGTGCTGGCAAGAGTACCGCGATCAGCGTGCTGCTGGGCCTGCGCCGCGCCGATGCGGGCCAGGTTGAACTGCTCGGGGGCGACCCGCAGCAGCGCGCCAGTCGCCTGGGCCTGGGCGTGATGCTGCAGAGCACCAGCCTGCCGCCGATGCTGCAGGTGGATGAACTGGTGGCACAGGCCAGTGCCTGCTACCCCGACCCGATGCCGCTGGCGGAGGTGCTGCAGCGCACCGGCCTGCAGGATCTGGCCCGCCGTCGCTATGGGCAGCTGTCCGGTGGCCAGCAGCGCACGGTGCAGTTCGCCATCGCACTGTGCGGCCGCCCGCGCGTGCTGTTTCTGGATGAACCCACCACGGGCCTGGACATCCAGGCGCGGCAGGTGATGTGGCAGGCCATCCGCCAGCTGGTGGCCGAGGGCTGTGGCGTGCTGCTGACCACCCACTACCTGGAGGAAGCTGAAGCGCTGGCCCAGCAGGTGGTGGTGCTGGAACAGGGCCGCGTGCTGGCCGATGCGCCGCTGGCCGAGCTGCGCCTGGCCGACCGGCCGCGGCGCATCCGCTGCCGCAGCGCTCTGCCCGCTGACGATGTGCAGCACTGGCCAGGCGTGCAGCAGGTACAGCGCGACGGTACCCATCTGCAGCTGCTGGCCAGCCCGGCCGAACCGGTGGTGGCACGCCTGCTGGCCGCCGACGCGCAGCTGCAGGAACTGGAAGTACAGGGCGCGGCACTGGCCGACGCCTTCCTCGACATGACCCGGGAGGCTGCATGAACACCGTGACCCGTTCCCTCGCTGCGCCGCGCGCGTCCCTGCGTGCCGCCCTGCGCCCCTACTTCGCCGAGCTGCAGGCCGAACTTCGCCGCGCGTGGCGCACGCCGGCCTTCGCAGTGCCCTCGCTGCTGTTCCCGGTGCTGTTCTACCTGTTGTTCGGCGTGCTGCTGGGGCGCGGCCATGCGCCGCTGTACCTGCTGGCCACCTACTGCGTGTTCGGCGCGATGGCACCGGCCTTGTTCGGCTTCGGCGTGCAGCTGGCGCTGGACCGCGAAGGTGGCCTGCTGACCCTCAAGCGCGCGCTGCCGATGCCGGCAGCAGCCCCACTGCTGGCGCGGCTGGCGATGGCGATGCTGTTCGCGCTGCTGGTGGCAGGTCTGCTGGTCACCGTGGCCTGCACCTTCGGCGGTGTGCAGCTGCAGGTGCAGCAGATCCTGCAGCTGCTGGCGGTGGCGGCGTTGGCGGCGCTGCCGCTGGGGGCCATCGGCCTGCTGATCGGCAGCCATGCCAGCGCCAGTGCGGCCCCGGCCATGGTCAACCTGGTCTACCTGCCGCTGGCGCTGTTGTCGGGGCTGTGGCTGCCGCTGTCGGCACTGCCGACGCTGTTTTCGACGATGGCACCGCTGTGGCCGAGCTGGCACCTGGCGCAGCTGGCGTTGCCGGTGGTGGGGCTGCCGGCAGTGGGCAGCATCGCCGGCCACCTGCTGGTGCTGCTGGGGGTAACCTTGGCCGCATTGCTGCTGGCGCGCCGTCGCCTGCGCCGCATCGGCTGAACTGGCATGATCGGCAGCGAACGTCCCCGCCTGGATCCGCCCGTGTCGTCGAGCTGGCTTGCCTCCCTGCTGCGTCCCGCGCCGGATTCGTCGATGGCCGACACCGTGCGCCGTGGCAAATCAGCGTGGACCGACGCGGTCCACCTGCTGTGGTCGGTATGGATCGTGCTGACCCCCTTGCTGGGGCGGGGCTTCACCCTGCGCTGGGCGCTGATCACGCTGGTGTCCTATCCGCTGTTCCTGTTCCTGTACGCCCGTGTGCTGCTGGCGCCTCGCCACCATGGCCCACGCTATGCACTGTGCATGGTCGCCATGGCGCTGGTGCTGCTGCCCTGGTACCCGGCAGGCCTGACCTACTTCGTCTTTGGCTGTGTCCTGCTGCGTGTCAGTTGCCGCGACGGTTGGCGCCGCTACCTGCTGCAGCTGGCAGGCCTGAACGTGCTGTTCTGCACGGTTGCACTGCTCTGCGATTACCCCTGGCAGAGCCTGGTGTGGATTCCTGCGCTGTCCTTCATCGTCGGCATGGTGATGAACGTGGAAAGCATCAACCAGCAGAAGGACGCTGCCCTGCAGCTGTCGCAGGACGAGGTGCGGCGCCTGGCCACCACCGCCGAACGCGAGCGCATCGGCCGCGACCTGCACGACCTGCTGGGCCATACGCTGTCGCTGATCACGCTGAAACTGGAACTGGCGGGCAAGCTGTACGACCGCGATGACACACGCGCGCGGCAGGAGATCGGCGAGGCCGAGGCCATCGCCCGTGAAGCACTGGCGCAGGTGCGCAGTGCGGTTACCGGCATCCGTGCCAGTGATCTGGCCGGCGAACTGGCGTCGGCCCGGTTGCTGCTGGAATGCCAGCAGGTGCACCTGCAGTACGCGGTGCCGCCACCGATGCCCGCGGAGGTCGAGCGTGGCCTGGCCTTGGTGCTGCGCGAGGCAGCCACCAATATCGTGCGGCATGCGCGGGCCACCCAGGCGCAGGTCGTGTTCATGCAGGAAGGACGGCAGCTGGTGATGCAGATACGCGATGACGGACGAGGGGGCATGCAGGCCGAGGGCAATGGCGTGTGCGGCATGCGCGAGCGCGTGACGGCATTGGGCGGGCAGCTGCAGGTGCAGTCGCCGCGCGGCGAAGGCACGGTGCTGACCGTGCGCGTGCCACTGGCAGCAGCCACCTTGCCGGTGCCGCCGCCATCGCTGGCACAGGACGGTGCGGCATGATCCGCATTCTGCTGGCCGAAGACCAGGCGATGGTGCGCGGCGCGCTGTCGGCGCTGCTGGGCCTGGAACCGGACATCGAAGTGCTGGGCAGCGCTGCCGACGGCGAGGCCGCCTGGCGCATGCTGCAGCAGCTGCAGCCGGACATCCTGGTGACCGACATCGAGATGCCCGGCCTGACCGGCCTGGAGCTGGCCCAGCGCATCGCCCGCCACGAACTGCCGATCAAGGTCGTCATCGTGACCACCTTCGCCCGCGCCGGTTTCCTGCGCCGCGCGCTGGAAGCCGGGGTGCTGGGTTACCTGTTGAAGGACGCCCCGGCCGAGAACCTGGCCGACGCGCTGCGCAAGGTGCATCAGGGTATCCGTGCGATCGATCCGCAGCTGGCGATGGACGCGTGGTCGCAGGCCGACCCGCTGACCGACCGCGAACGCCGCGTGCTGCGCCTGGCCGGCGAGGGCCGCACGGCCAGCGAGATTGCCGAGCAGCTGGGGCTGTCGCACGGCACGGTACGCAATTACCTGTCCGAGTGCATCGGCAAGCTGGGCGTGGCCAACCGCATCGAGGCCTACCGGCTGGCGCGGCAGAAGGGCTGGTTGTAGACGCGCGGTGCCCGGCGGGCACAGCCCCTGCGCCTGGTGCCGTATTCTTGGTCCTCTCATGGATGGGGCTTTCACCTTGAAACACCACTATGCCGATGTCCTGGATCGCACCGGCGATACCTGGACCATCACGCCGAACGCGCAGCGCTGGTCCTGCCATGTCGATGACCTGGCCGGCGTACCGGAGGACACCGAGCGTCTGACCGTCACCGCGGGTGATCGCAACTGGCAGCGGATGCTGCAGTTGTCGCAGTTGCGCGAACTGACCCTGCACGAACCCAGCCAGGACCAGCTTCTTGCGCTGGCCCGGATGCCGCAGCTGACCGCGTTGCGCATCAGTCATGCGCGTCCGGCATCGCTGGCGATGCTGGAGGGCCTGTCGGCCCTGCGCGAGCTGGTGCTGGAGTACGTGTCGGGGTTCAATGATCTTTCGCCCGTGGGGCGCCTGCCGGCGCTGCGCGCGCTGCATCTGGAAAACCTGCGCCGGGTCAGTGATTTTTCCGGTCTGGCCGGCGCGCCCGCGTTGCGCAGCGTGACAGTGATGGGCACGCTGGACTGGAACCAGCCGGTTGCCGATCCGGGTTTCCTGGCGCAACTGCCTGCGCTGGAGGCGGTGAGCATCACCTGGTTCCGCAGCCCCTTGGTGTCCGGCCTGCCCGGCACACTGCTGCGCGTGCCGAAGCTGCGCAAGGTGCACTTCAGCATGTCCGAGCTGCCGCTGGAGGATTTCGCGCGCATCCAGGCGTGGCTGCCCGGGGTCGAGGGTGCGGTGCGCGAGCCGTTCGTACTCTGCGGCGAGATACAGCGCGTCATCGACCCGCGCGAGGATGTCGCTGCGTTGCCACTGGAGGCCTTCCTGGCGGTGCCGGGATTCTGGGTGGATGCGCAGGGCCGCCGCCGCGAGCATCTGGCCGACAGTGCCTACCTGCTGGGCAAGGGCGAGCGCATGGCCCAGGGCAGATCGGCCAACGTACTGGCCAGATGCGGGCAACATGCGCAGCGCTATCGCGCCCTGGTCGAACAGTTCAGCGGCGAAGGTGTTCCGGGCCGGTAGCGCGGGGCCTCCCGGCGAGCGAAGCGGCGGCTCTTGATCCTCGCCTGTGCGCGCGCGGAAACGATCCGCCGGGCATGGCCCGGCGCTACCTTCAGTCCTTCCCGCGCGCCATCGCCTGGAACACGCCATCGCGGCGCACCCACAGGTGGAACAGCGCCGCGCCCACGTGCATCAGCACCGTGGCGAACAGTACATACGCCAGCAGGCTGTGCGCGTTGCGCAGGGCCGCATACAGTGCCGGGGTGTGCGGCACGATCGGCGGCAGGTGCAGGCCGCCCCACAGGGTGATCGGGTAGCCGCCGGCCGACAGCATCGCCCAGCCGATCAGCGGCATCGCCAGCATCAGCCCGTACAGCATCCAGTGCGATGCCTTCGCCGCCAGTGCCTGCCACGCCGGCAGGTCGGCCGGCAGCGGGGGCGGGCGATGGCGCAGGCGGTTGTACAGCCGCAGCAGCACCAGCACGAGGATGGCGATGCCCAGCGGGCGGTGCAGGTCGATCAGCATCGGCCGCAGGTGCAGCGAGGCGACCATGGTCACGCCGACGAACAGCATGGCCAGGATCATCACCGCCATGGTCCAGTGCAGGAGGCGCGCGAGCAGGTTGAAGTGGCCGTTGCCGGTGTTCATCGTGCGGCCTCCTTCTTCGGCTGTTCGACGTTGCCGGCGGCGCGTTCGCGTTCGCGGCGGTTGAAGGACTGCGAGTACACGGCCGAGCGCGCGGCCAGGATCGGATCGTCACTGCCGCGCACGCCGCTGGGCAGGATCAACGGGTCGAAGTTGATCTGGCCGCAGGCGCCTTCCTCCTGCGATTGCATACGGTCCAGGCTGAGCACGCCGGCCACCACCTGCTCGCGCGAATCCGGCCACGGCGTCGACGGATCGTCGATGGCATCACCGGGCGCGGCGGTGCTGACCACCAGGTTCCACTGCACCGGGCCCTTGGCCAGGCGCTGCTGCAGTTCCTGGCTGAGGAAATCGACGCTGGCCTGCTTGCGCGTTTCCGCGTCCATTTCCACCACCGGTGCCAGCGGCTGCCAGCGCCAGCGCACGGCGCGCTTCTGTCCCTGCGCGTTGGTGAACCAGAAGCTGTTGACGCTGTTGTAGGTGGTGTCGGCCCAGCTGCTGGTCCACGGCGCGGTCTTCGCCCAGTGCTGGAACGCCTGCGCGCTGGGGTACCTGGCCAGCACCGCCGCCATCTTCTGCGGATCGGGTTTGCCGGTGGCCGGGTCGGGAATGGAAGCACGGGTCTGTCCGTAGAAGGCTTCGGCATCGGGCACGGCAAAGAACGGGAAGCTGTTCATCGCCATCCGCCATTCCTGGCCATCGTCGCTGACCATCTGCACGGCCATGCTGCGCACGCGCGCGGTGTTGTCGGCACCGTAGGGATCGCCGCCGCCGATCGACAGGCGGCCCAGCACCGGTACGCGCGCCTGCGAGAACACCCGCGCGCTGGACAGGGCGGGTGCCTGTGCGCTGGGTTCGAACCAGCCGCTCACGCAGATGCCCTTGCTGTGCGCGCGGCGGAAGCCCGGGTGGGCCGGACCGGTGGCTTCGATGGTGTCGGTGAAGCGCTGCGCGGTGAGGCGGTTGCCGAT
>NZ_JBNNHG010000013.1:0-48832 GCF_050268705.1 Stenotrophomonas sp. NPDC077659
CTGGGGCTTCAACGATTTCGGCTGGATGGCCGACGGCCGCACGCTGTGGCTGCTGTCCGAGGAATCGGGCTACTCGCACCTGTACACCCAGGCCGGTTCGGCCAGGCCGCAGGCGCTGACCAGCGGCAAGTGGGAAACCTCCGCGCCGGTGCTGTCGGCCGATGGCAAGGGCTTCTACTTCCTGTGCAACCAGCAGGCCCCGCACGACTATGAAGTCTGCGCGGTCGACACCGGCAGCCGCCAGGTGCGCGAACTGACCAGCCTCAACGGCGTGGAAGACTTCTCGCTGTCGCCCGATGGCCAGCAGCTGCTGGTGCGCTACTCCGCCGCCTACCTGCCGGCCCAGCTGGCCGTGGTGCCGAGTGCCGGTGGCCAGGCGCGCGTGCTGACCGACACCCGCACCGCCGAATACAAGGCACGCGAGTGGATCCAGCCGAAACTGGTGGCGGTACCGTCCAAGCACGGTGCCGGCGTGGTCTGGGCCAAGTACTACGAACCCGAGCACAAGGAGCCGGGGAAGAAGTACCCCATCGTGATGTTCGTACACGGTGCCGGCTACCTGCAGAACGTGCACCAGCGCTACCCGGCCTACTTCCGCGAGCAGATGTTCCACAACCTGCTGGTGCAGAAGGGCTACATCGTGCTGGACATGGACTACCGCGGCAGCGAGGGCTACGGCCGCGACTGGCGCACGGCCATCTACCGCAACATGGGCCACCCGGAGCTGGAAGACTACAAGGACGGCCTGGACTGGCTGGTCGACACCCAGCAGGGTGACCGCGAGCACGCCGGCATCTACGGCGGTTCCTACGGCGGCTTCATGACCTTCATGGCGCTGTTCCGTTCGCCGGGCACGTTCAAGGCCGGTGCCGCGCTGCGCCCGGTGCTGGACTGGCAGAACTACAACCACGCCTATACCAGCAACATCCTCAACACCCCGGACATCGACCCGGAGGCGTACCGTACGTCCTCGCCCATCGAGTACGCGCAGAACCTGCAGGACAACCTGCTGATCGCCCACGGCATGATGGATGACAACGTGTTCTTCCAGGACTCGGTGCACCTGACCCAGCGCCTGATCGAACTGCACAAGGACAACTGGTCCATCGCCCCGTACCCGCTGGAACGCCACGGCTACGTGCGTGCCGATTCCTGGCTGGACCAGTACAAGCGCATCCTCAAGCTGTTCGAGCAGAACCTGAAGTGAGCGACGCCGCGGCCACGATCCACATCGTGGCCGCGGTCATCCTGGATGACCGCGGCCGGGCACTGGTGGTGCGCAAGCACGGCGCCGACCGCTTCATCCAGCCCGGTGGCAAGCCCGAGGCGGGCGAAGCGCCGCTGCAGGCCCTGGCCCGCGAGCTGGACGAAGAACTGGGCGTACAGCTCGATGCTGCCAGCGCGATGGCCTTGGGCCGGTTCGAGGACTGGGCGGTGAACGAACCCGGCCACCGCGTGCAGGCACAGGCATGGTGGGTGCAGGTGGCGGGCATGCCCAGCGCACGCGCGGAGATCGCCGAGCTGGCCTGGGTGCCGCTGCGGCCACCGCATGGCCTGCGCTTGGCACCCCTGAGCGAACACCATATCCTGCCGGCGGTCGCCGCCCTGGCGACGGCCCGCTGATTGCGCGGGCACCGCCTGCAAGGACACTGGATGTCAGCGCCCATTCCCCCGATCCCCGCGCCGCCCGCCACGCCCCGCAGCAACCACTGGGTGGGCCCGGTAGCGATGGGCTCGTTCTGGCTGTGCCTGCTGCTGGCCGTGTACTTCGTGCTGCAGGGGCTGGTCGCGTTGCCCCTGCGTGCTACGCCCTTCTGGCAGCACCTGGTCAGCCTGGCGTGGGAACACCGGGTGGATCGCAGCCTGTGGTGGATGCTGGCCAACCCGGTGGGCGCATCGCTGGGCGCCGCCGTGCTCTGCCTGGCCTCGGCGGCCGCCAGCTGGGGGCTGTGGCGTGAACGCCTGTGGGGCCTGTGGGGCTATGTCTGGACCCTGGTGCTGAGCGCGGCGGCCAACTTCGTGATTGCCTGGTGGCTGGACCGCGTGCTGCGGCAGCTGATCGCGCTGATCGCCGACAACGCCGCGATGGCGCAGGAACTGAACATGCAGCGGTTGTTGTTCACCGTCACCCTGGTCGGCACCTCGGTGCTGTTTGCAGGCATGCAGGGCTGGCTGGCGTGGCGCCTGCTGCGGCCGGACATCCGCGCGCGCTACCGCTGATCTGCCGTCATCGCTGGCCAAGGTGGCCACATGCGCTTGCTTGCCTGCCTGTTTCTGCCTGCATGCCTGGCTTCTGTCGCACCGCCCGCCGTCAACGGCCCCCGCAGTCCTGCAGTACGGTGGCTACCGCAGTGCGGCATTGCACTTGACCCGACGTTGGCGGTGCGAACCCTGCAGGTGAACTGCGATGCAGGCTGTGCCAGCGCCTGTGAGCGTATCGCGCCACGGCGTGCCCTCGTCGCCGATCTGCGCCGGGTTCCGCTGCAGCAGGTGCCGCGCGGCCGCTACCAGACTGATGGTGGCGTTATCGATCTGCTCGACGTCGGCGACGGCTCGCGGGCCCGCCTTCAGGATGGCGCCATCCACCTGCAGCAGGACGCTGAAGCTCTCGTGCTGCGCCAGCTTGGCCATGGCGACCTGCTCAGCATGGATACTCGTAACGGCTACCAGCGTTACAAGCTCATGCCGGGCACGGCACAATGCACGCCCCCGCGCGAGGGCCTTGGTTCGCCGTCGCGTCTGGAGTTTTCCGTTCGATCGTCAAGGAGACGACATGCGTTCACCCCCACCGCGCCGCCGCTGGCTGGCCTGGGCACTGTTGCTGGCTGCGCCGATGGCCGCCGCACAGTCACCGCAGTGTGGCCTGTTCAAGGCCGAAGAAGGAAGCGGCACCCTGCGCATCCAATCAGCCAACCGTGGCGAGCAGAAGCACTTCGGCAGCGCGCCCTCTCCGGTCGCTTTCCAGCAGATCGATGGGAAACTGCAGCTGGTGAACCTTGAATACGGGCTGCCCCGGGAACTGCAGGTACGCGACCGCGGCCGCACGGTCGAGGTGGATGGCACGGTCTTCAACCTGCAGGAGCCGGCAACCTGCGCCGTCGCGGCCGCCGCCGCTGAGGGAAGCTGCCTGGCCGATGCGGCGGCCTGCCTGGACAACCGTCGCGAAGCGACGCCTGCCGCGCTGGAAGCCGCGTGCCGCGAAGGGGTGCCCGGCATGTGCCTGCAGTTGGCCGATCGCTGGCATGACGATGCCAGTGTGCCGGCCAAGCCGGACGCATCCGGACAGAACGCCATCGTCGATGCGGCGTTGGCCGGCATCGAGCTGCCCGCCGCCTGCCGCGAGGGCGGCTTCAGCAACGAGACGCCCGCCTGTGCCGCCGCACTGGAAGACGATCAAGCGCTGCAGGAAAAGATCGTCAGGGCGGTGATGGGCGTGGCGATGGCCGAAGCGATGAAGTCGATGGTGTCCCCGTCGACACCGGTGGTGGTTCCCAGCGGACAGCGCCAGCAGCTGCTGCAGTTGTGCCAGCAGGTTCCGCATGACCGCTTCTGCGCGCGCGTGGCCGAGCTGGCCTGGGAATCGGGCGACCACCTGCAGGCGGTGCAGGCACTGGCGCTGTCCTGCGCAACGGGGGGTGAAGGCGCCGACTGCACCCATCTGCCCGCGCTGCAGGCGTTGGGTCCTGCGCTGAAGCCACAGCCGGCCATCACACTTCCCTGCGGCAGCTTCCAGGCCGATGGCGGCCTGATGGATACGCTGGAATTCGGTGATGCCGGCCTGGTCGGCACCGGCTGGAACAGCCAGCTGCGTGCACGTATCGAAGACGGCGACATCCGCATCCGTCATGACAAGGGCGGCGACTTCGTGCTGCGTCCGTTGCCGGGCGGTCAGTTGCTCGGCCTGGACAGGTGGACCCGCTACCAGGTGTTCACCGCCACCGGCGATGGCGCCACCCGCTGCAGCGCGCCGAAGCAGTACACCGTGCTGCCGCTGCCGCAGGACTGCCCGCAGGCGCTGGCCGACGGGTCTGCCGAGGACTGCTGCGCACAGGGCAGGCTGCAGGGCTGCAACGTGCTGGGCAATCGCCTGGCGATGTCCGGGCAGTGGCCGCAGGCGGCCGGCCACTTCACCACCGTGTGCCGCGCGGGCGTGCGCGAGGGCTGCGAGAACCTGGTCACCGCCCACGAGCACAGCCCCGAGGTGGATGCCCATGCCACGCTGCGGCAGCTGTGCAACGCCGATGGCAGTGGCCGCCACGTCGCCTGCGACGTGCTGGAAACCGGCAACTGGGGCGCGCTGGAACTGGGCCGGGCCCTGCAGAAAGCCATGGAAGACACGGCGGCAGGGGGCACCCCGCCACGCAACTCCAACCGCAAGCGCTGAGCCCGCCAGGGCCTGCCCGCAGCTTTGGGCAGGCCCTGCGGTAAAGTACGCGCCATGAACGAATTCGAGCGCGTGCGCGCCTACCTCATCGACCTCCAGGACCGCATCTGTGCAGCCATCGAGGCTGCCGACGGCCGGGCCCGCTTCCAGGAAGACCTGTGGCAGCGGGCCGAGGGCGGTGGCGGGCGCACCCGCGTGTTGCGCGAGGGTGCGGTGTTCGAGCAGGCTGGCATCGGCTTTTCCGATGTGTGCGGCAGCCGCCTGCCGCCATCGGCATCGGCCAACCGCCCGGAACTGGCCGGCGCGTCCTGGCGCGCCACCGGCGTATCGCTGGTGTTCCACCCGCTCAACCCCTACGTGCCCACCACCCACGCCAACGTGCGCTTCTTCCAGGCGCAGCGCGATGGTGAAGTGGTGGCCAGCTGGTTCGGTGGCGGCTTCGACCTGACCCCGTTCTATCCCTTCGATGAAGACGTGCAGCACTGGCACTGTGTGGCGCGTGACCTGTGCGCGCCGTTCGGCGAGGAACGCTACGCCGCGCACAAGCGCTGGTGCGATGAGTATTTCTTCCTGCGCCATCGCAACGAAACGCGCGGTGTCGGCGGCCTGTTCTTCGACGACCTGCACGGCGACTTCGAACGCGATTTCGACTACCTGCGCGCGGTGGGCGATGGCTTCCTCGATGCGTACCTGCCGATCGTCCAGCAGCGCAAGGACACCGCCTACGGCGAACGCGAGCGCGAGTTCCAGCTGTACCGTCGCGGCCGCTACGTGGAGTTCAACCTGGTCTATGACCGCGGCACGCTGTTCGGCCTGCAGAGTGGCGGCCGCAGCGAGAGCATCCTGATGAGCCTGCCGCCGCGGGTACGCTGGGAATATGGCTTCAGCCCGGACACCGGCAGCGCCGAAGCGCGGCTGGCCGATTACCTGGTGCCGCGCGACTGGGTGTGAGGCCGTAGCGCCACGCGAAGGGCAGCCGAGCGTGGGCTCGGCTCTATGCGGATTTCTGCAGTGTAGAGCCGAGCCGATGCTCGGCTGCTTTCGACGCTACGCGGAGTTCTGCCGCGGGATGATGGTGATGTGGCCGGTGGTTTCCAGCAGCGCCAGTTCGACATCTTCCACGCGCAGGCAGCCCTGCTGGCGCAGCGCGGCTTCGAAATCGGCCGTGCTGACCAGCTCGCGGCGCAGCACCGCGGCCAGCAGGCGGCCGTCGCGGGCGATCACCACCGGCTCGCCTTCGATCAGCCGTTCCATGCGCCGGTTGCGGGTGGTCAACCAACCCACGCCATAGTTGAGCAGGATCAGCGTGGCGGCCAGCAGCAGGCCACCGCCCAGCGAGGTGTCGGTGCCCAGCAGCGCGTTCTGCACGGCATTGCCCAGAAGCACGATCAGCAGCACATCGAACGGGGTGATCTGCCCCAGCGCGCGCTTTCCGCTGAGGCGGACCATGCCCAGCACGACGACATAGACCACCACCGCGCGCAGGATGAATTCCCACCACGGCATCGCCAGTGCAAACAGATCGGGCATTGCGGTTTCCCTTGCGGAGCGGTGTCACAGCCTAGCACTTGGGGTCAGAGCTTTTTGCCCGACGGGTAAAGGGATCTGAACCCGGAAAATAAAAAGCCCCGCTGACCAGGGGGAGGTCAACGGGGCCGGGGAACGGGCGCTTGGGGAGGAGCCCCCGTTCCGAGATCTGCTCCAGGGGATGGGAGAGATCCACAACAGGCGTTGCGCCTGTCGGGAGTTATAAAACCACTCCGAACACTAACGGTTCGTGAAGGGGCCCAATTAATTGTAGGCGCATGCCGGAAACATTCATGTTTGAGTCAGAAAAATCGTACAAATGAACGATTCATGGCGTTTTTAGCCTGAATGCGAATCAGTGCGCCTCATCCCAGTTCGCGCCAACGCCGGTGTCGACGACCAGCGGCACGCGCAACTGAGCCGCTTGCGACATGCGTTCGACAACCTGCAAACGCAAGTCTTCGACAAAACTGCTTTCGGTTTCGAACACCAGTTCGTCGTGCACCTGCAGGATCATCCGCGCCGGCGCACCACTGTCGCGCAGCCACTGGTCCACCGAGACCATCGCCCGCTTGATGATGTCTGCTGCGGTGCCCTGCATCGGCGCATTGATCGCCGCGCGTTCGGCGCCGGCACGCAGGCCCTGGTTGCGGGCGTGGATGTCATTCAGATACAGGCGGCGGCCGAACAGGGTTTCCACGTAGCCTTGGTCACGCGCCTGCTGGCGCATGCGCTCCATGAAATCGCGCACGCCCGGGTAGCGGCTGAAGTACAGCGCCACGTAATCCTGCGCCTGGCCACGGTCGATGCCCAGGTTGCGGGCCAGGCCGAAGGCGCTCATGCCATACATCAGGCCGAAGTTGATGGCCTTGGCCGCGCGACGCTCGTTCGGCGTCACCTCCTCCAGCGTGCGCCCGAACACCTCGGCGGCGGTGGCACGGTGGACGTCGGCGCCCTGTTCGAAGGCGCGCACCAGGCCCGGGTCTTCGGACAGGTGGGCCATGATCCGCAGTTCGATCTGCGAATAGTCGGCGGCCAGCAGCTGGAAGCCCTCCGGTGCCACGAAGGCGCGGCGGATGCGGCGGCCATCCTCGGTGCGGATCGGGATGTTCTGCAGGTTCGGATCAGACGATGACAGGCGGCCGGTGGCGGCGCCGGACTGGTGGTAGCTGGTATGCACGCGGCCGGTGTCCGGGTTGACCATTTCCGGCAGTTTGTCGGTGTAGGTGCTGCGCAGCTTGGCCAGACCGCGGTAGTCGAGGATCACCCGCGGCAGTTCGTGCTGGTCGGCAATCGCCTCCAGCGCTTCTTCATTGGTGCTGGGCTGGCCCTTGGGGGTCTTCACCACCGCCGGCAGCTTCAGCTCATCGAACAACACCGCCTGCAGCTGCTTGGGCGAATCCAGGTTGAAGCTGCGCCCAGCCAGTTCGGTGGCCTTATGCTGCGCGGCCAGCATGCGCGAGGACAGGTCGTGGCTCTGCCGGCGCAGCTCATCGGTATCGATGCATACGCCATTGGCTTCGATGCGGGTCAGGACCGGCACCAGCGGCATCTCGATGTCGCGGTACACGCTGTCCAGTGCCGGTTCGGCCAGCAGTTGCGGCTGCAGTGCGTGGTGCAGGCGCAGGGTGATGTCGGCGTCCTCGGCCGCATAGCGGCTGGCTTCGTCGATGCCCACCTGCGAGAACGGGATCTGCTTGGCGCCCTTGCCGGCCACGTCCTCGAACTTGATGGTGGTGTAGCCCAGGTAACGCAGGGCCAGCGAATCCATGTCGTGGCGGGTGGCGGTGGAATTGAGCACGAAGCTCTCGAGCATGGTGTCGTCGTGGTAGCCCTGCACCTCCACGCCATGGCGGCGCAGCACATGCAGGTCGTACTTGCCGTGCTGGCCCAGCTTCTTCTTTGCCGGGTCCTGCAGCACCGGGCGCAGCGCGTCGAGCACCTGCTGCAGCGGCAGCTGTGCCGGTGCGCCCGGATAATCGTGGCCGACCGGGATGTAGGCGGCCTTGCCCGGCTCGACCGCCAGGCTGATGCCCACCAGGCGCGCACGCATCGCGTCCAGCGCATCGGTTTCGGTATCGAAACTGACCAGGTCGGCCTGCTGCACGCGCTCGACCCAGGCCTGCAGCTGCTCGCCGGTCAGTACGGTTTCGTAGTCGCCCGGTGCGGACAGCGCCGGGTCCAGTTCACCGGCAGCCGGCGCCTCGGCGCTGACGCGGGCGAAACCAGCGGCGGTGCCGCGCAGGCTCGGCGTGGCTTCGCTTGCGGCAGCCGGTGCCGGCAGCGGGCCGCCCAGCTCCTTCAGCGCCTGGGTGAAGCCGTAGCGGGCGTACAGTTCGCTCAGCACCGGCACGTCCTGCTCGCGCAGCGCCAGGGTGGCCGGCGATGCGTCCAGCTCGACGTCGGTGCGGATGGTCACCAGCGCGCGGTTCAGCGGCAGGCGCTCCAGCGCCGCGCGCAGGTTCTCGCCGATCTTGCCCTTCATGGTCGGCGCGGCTGCGATGACGCCGTCCAGGTGCTGGTATTCGGCCAGCCACTTGGCGGCGGTCTTCGGCCCGCACTTCTCCACGCCGGGCACGTTGTCCACGGTGTCGCCCATCAGCGCCAGCAGGTCGACGATCTGGTCGGCACGCACGCCGAATTTCTCCATCACCGCCGCGTCCGAATCCATGCGGCTGCCGGTCATGGTGTTGACCAGTTCGATGCCGGGGCGGACCAGCTGGGCGAAATCCTTGTCGCCGGTGGAAATGGTGACCTCCAGGTCCTGCGCCACGCCCTGCAGGGCCAGCGTGCCGATCACATCATCGGCCTCCACACCGGGAATGCGCAGGATGCTGATGCCCAGCGCCTCGACGATGCGGCACATCGGCTCGACCTGGCTGCGCAGTTCATCGGGCATCGGCGGGCGGTTGGCCTTGTACTGGTCGTACAGGTCGTCACGGAAGGTCTTGCCCGGGGCATCGACGACGAAGGCGACGTAGGCCGGACGCTCCTTCAGCGTGGAGCGCAGCATGTTGACCACGCCGAACAGCGCGCCGGTGGGCTCGCCCTCTGCATTGGACAGGGGCGGCAGCGCGTGGAACGCGCGGTACAGGTAACTGGACCCGTCGATCAGGACTAATCTGCTCATGCGACGATTCTACGCGCCCGTGCCTGCACCGCGGCGACACGGCCACGACGCAGCGATGGGGCATAATCGAGGCCCGACCGCTGCAAAGGCCCTGCCCGATGAAGACCCTGATGCTGGCTTCCCTGCTCCTGCTTGCTGGTTGCACCAGCATGGGCGGTGCGGGCGCTCCCCCGGTTGACGTCAAAGGCGCCGATGTGTCCAGCCGGACCATGGACAACGGCGATGTGGTCGAGGAATACCGTGTGTCGGGCCAGCTGCGGATGGTCAAGGTGACCCCGTCGCGCGGCGCGCCGTACTACATGTACGACCAGAACGGCGATGGCCGCATGGACAGCAGGAAGGACGGCGTCTCGCCGGTGTACTGGAAGCTGTACAGCTGGTGATCCGCATGGGATCCGCTGCCGGGGTCAGAGCCCTGTCCGATGGGAAGGGATCCGACTCCGCCCATGAGGCGGGTGGATCCACGCCATGCGTGGATGGATCGTCGTAGGCGGCAAATAAAGTTGGCGCCGGCATGCATCCTGCACATCGGTGCCGGTGCACGAACGGCTGGCTGCGCAGGCAAGCCAGTCGTGCGCAGGCTCCGGGCGGTGGCCAGGTATACCGCTACGCGCAGGTCGCGGATGCTGCAGGGACGCCAGCGCCTGATCGCCCCCCGTTCACAGTCCGGTTCCTCGGCCCCCGCCACGCGCTCGGCGCGCGTGGCCGGGCATGGCAGGAATCATCAGGAATCATTGCGCACACTCCGCGTCCGGATCGGCGCTGTCGCAGGCCGGGGCCTGGCCGGCTGGCAGGCGGATACCCGCCTGCACGATGCGGAAGACGTGGTACTGCACATTCAGGGCGCCCATGTCCAGGTACGCCACACGTGGCAGCACACCACCCTGTGCGCGTGCGCCGAGGATGGCGGTGGGCACGTTCAGTGCGCCGACCAGCACCAGCGGCATCGACTGCCGGTTGTACGCGTAGAAGTAGGCCGGCGGCTGGCCGACATGATCCACTGTGTGCTGGATGCCATCGCTGACAAGGTAGATCGGTGCCGGCTGCGTACCGCTGTGCCCGCTGGACCACCAGTGGCTGGTACCGGCGTACACCGGTGTGGTGCCGGACTGCAGCAGGTCACCGCCATCGACCTTGAGGAAGAAGTCGGCGATGCCGGCATCGACGCTCCAGCTGCTGCCGTTGACCGAGGCCAGGGTGAGCGTGCGGGCGTTGGTCAGGCTGAAGCCGCCGCGTGACTGGAAGTCGCCCAGCGTCTGCACCTGGTTGGCCACGAACCGGCCGGCTTCACCCAGGCGGGTGGCACCGGCGGCGCGGCCGCTGAGGGTGGTGGCAATGATGCTGCCGTTGTCACCGGCAGCGATGTGCCCGGCCGAGAGCAGGCGCACGTTGTCACCCTGCACGCTGCCATCGATCTGCAGATCACCGCCACGGGTCTGCAGCTGCAGGTTGCCGCTGCTGCGCACGTTGCCCTGCACCTGCAGCCCGCCCTGGGTGGCCAGATCCAGGCTGGCCGCCGTGAAATCGCCCAGTGCATCGATCTGGTTGGCTCCGGTGAGCACCACGGCCCCGCCCGCGCGCCCCTGCAGCCGCGCTGCGCTCAGCGTGCCGGCGGACTGGGTGATGCTGCCATTGCTGTCCACGGCCAGCGTGCCGCCGGCACGCACGTCGTGGCCCAGCTGCACGCCCTGGCTTCCGCCCAGGCTGACATTGCCACCGGCCAGCGCCGCCCGGGTCTGCAGCACGCCACCGGACGACAGGCTGAGGTCCGCCGTCCCCGTATCGATGATCGTGGCCGGCAGCACCAGGTTGCCGGTGGCCGCGATCTGCACCGCGCCGCCCGCCGCCTGCGGCACCAGACCGGCGCCGCCGGAGGTGTCCACCTGCGCCAGATGCAGATCGCCGCTGGCCGCCAGCGCAATGTGGTTGCCGGCTACATCCACATCACCACCGAAGGTGTTGCCTGCGTTGTCCATGACCACCGCACCGCGGCTGGACAGGCGCGTTGCACCGGCCACCGAAATCGCGGCGTCCTGGCTGAGCGTGCCGCTGCTGTCCACCTGCAGGTTTCCACCCACGGTGGTCCGGCCCAGATTCACCTGGCCGCCCAGCAGGCGGGCCGTGCCGCCTACTTCGCCCTGCAGCTGCAGCCGTCCGCCGCTGCGGGCCTGCAGATCACCGCTGATATCGGCCTGCAGGGCCAGCGCCGCATCGCTGGCAATAGCGACCTGCTGCGCCTGCACAGCCACGTTGCCGCCGAAGCGGTTGCCGCCCTGCTGCAGCGTAATGCTGGAGGCCGCGTTGAAGCGGGCATCACCGGCCGCCACCACTGCGCCGGTCTGGATGATCGAGCCGCTGCTGTCCAGCGCCACCGCGCCCGTGGCGGTCACGCTGGCGAGCTGCAGGTCACCACCGGCAACATCCATGTTCGCGCCACGCAGATCGAGCGTGCCGCCAAAGTCATTGCCCGCCTGGGCCAGGATGACATTGCCGCTGCCTGCATCGACCCCGGTGCTGCCGCCGGACACGATGCGACCGCCCGACTGCACGATATCGCCGCCACCACTACCCAGCTGCAGGTCACGGCCGGCGGACACATCCGCTCCGAGCAGCACACCGCTGCCACCGTGCAGCCGCACGCTGTCGCCCTGCAGCGCCGTGCCGCTGCGCAGCTGGCCGTGGCTGGTCAGTACCAGCGCCTGCGTGCCCGTATCGATGGCCGTGCCGTCCACCTGCAGATCGCCCGCCGCCGACAGCTGCACCCCGCCGTTGGTGGCGTTGCGCACGCCATCCACGTGCAGGTTGCCACCGGCCTGCAGTACCACCGCCTGCCCCTGCAGTGCCACGGCGCCGCCGAACTGATTGCCTGCATCGGCAAGAACCAGGGTGCCGCTGGCGAGCAGATCGCTGCGACCGGCCACCGTCAGCGCATCGCCCTGGGTCAGATCACCGCCGAGTGCGCGTGCAGCCAGGTCACCCCTGGCGGTCACCCCGTCCAGCTGCAGTGCACCGGCACTGGCGATGCGCACGTCGCGCCCATCCACCTGCACGCCACTACCGAACTGGTTGCCGGCATTGTCGAGGATCACATCGTCTGCGGCGCTGAAGCGGCTGTCGTGGCCGATCACCAGCGCACCGCTCTGGCCGATGCCCGCGCCGCTGTCGACCCACAGGCGGTCGGCAGCCAGCACGCCCAGAACCACATCCTTGCCACTGAGCTGCGCCATGCCGCTGGCCTGCAGGTTGGTCAGATGCAGCAGACCGGCACTGGCCAGGGTGATGTTGCCACCCTGTGCCTGCAGACCACTGCCCAGCTGGTTGCCGCTGTCGTCCAGCACGATGTCACCGCTGGCGCTGAGCTGGCTGCCCGCACCCGCGCTGATGGCACCGCTCTGGGTGATGTTGCCGGCGCTGGCCGTGGCATCAAGCCTGCCGACATCGCTGCCGGACAGCAGGATCGAGCCGCCCTGCAACACGGCGTCGCCGCTGACTACCGCATCGGTCAGCGACAACGCGTCCAGCGTGCTGGCATCCAGCTGATCCACGGCGACACCGGCCAGCGACAGGCCGTCATCGGCACGGATGGCGACCCGGCCACCGCGCAGCGCCGCCTCGCCATCGAAGCGGTTGCCGGCGTGCTGCAGGGTGATGTCACCGGCGGCGCGCAGATCGGTGCTGCCGGCCACGCGCATGCCCTCGCTCTGGGTGATGCTGCCGCTGCTGTCCAGCTGCAGATCGCCGCTGGCCTGCACACCGTCCAGCTGCAGGTCGCCTGCGGCCAGGCGGATATCGCGGCCGATCAACAGCAGGGTGTCATCGAAACGGTTGCCGGTGTTGCCCAGCACGATGTCGCCGCT
This sequence comes from Stenotrophomonas sp. NPDC077659, assembly GCF_050268705.1. Classification (NCBI taxonomy): domain Bacteria; kingdom Pseudomonadati; phylum Pseudomonadota; class Gammaproteobacteria; order Lysobacterales; family Lysobacteraceae; genus Stenotrophomonas; species Stenotrophomonas sp. NPDC077659. The sequence continues at coordinate 12,899 of NZ_JBNNHG010000013.1, forward strand.
GTTGCTCACCACGGCGCTGGGGCCGCTGGCCTGGATGCGTCCGGCCTGCTGCTGCACGTCACCGGCACTGCTGTTCAGTACCAGCTGCCCGGCCGTGATGTCGCCGCCCACCGCCACGCCATCGCGGCCCTGCAGTACCACCGCGCCGCCCTTCAACGCTGTGCCGGTACTCAATGCGCCGGCCGTTGCGTTGGCCAGCAGCGCGCCACTTCCCAGATCAACCGCATTGCCCACCAGCGACAGATTGCCCACGGCCTGCAGCCAGGCCGTGCCATCGTTGCGGGTATGCAGGCCGTCCACCTGCAGGCTGCTGTCGGCCTGCAGGGTGATGGCGGCGGCGTCCAGCGCCACCGCGCCGCCGAAGCTGTTGCCGGCCGCCTGCAGGATGATGTCGTCGCGGGCCGTCAGGTCGCTGCGGCCCTGCACCTGCACGCTGCCGGTCTGGCCGATGCTGCCACCATGGGCCACGGCGGTGAAGTCACCGGCTGCCGCCACACCATCCAGACGCAGGCGGCCGGCGCTTGCGATGTTTGCATCGTTGCCGGAGAGCTGCACGCCGCCGCCGAACTGGTTGCCGGCATTGTCCAGCGCGATGTGACCGCTGGCGGCAAAGCGGCTGTCCCCCGCCACCTGCAGTGCAACGCGCTGGCCGATGTCGCCCGTGCTGTCCACCTGCAGGCTGCCTGCGTTGACCGCACCCAGCTGCACGCCTTCGCCAGCCAGCTGTACCAGGCCGGTGGCCAGCACATCGGCCTGGTCGAGCACGCCCAGCGTGGACAGGCTGACGTTGCGGCCCTGCACCTGCAGACCGCTGCCCAGCTGGTTGCCGGCATGGGCGAGCAGCACGTCACCGCTGGCGGTCAATGTGCTGCCTGCGCCCAGGCCTGCGCGATCGGTCTGGGTGATGCTGCCGTTGCTGGCCGTGGCATCGAGCCTGCCCACGTCCGCGCGGGCCAGGGTGATCGACGCGCCGTCCAGCTGTGCCTGGCCGGCCACAGTGGCATCGTGCAGCGACAGATCACCCACGGCGCTGGCCACCAGGCCGTCCACATGCACCTGTGCCAGCGACAGTGCCTGGCCGGCATGGATGCCTGCCTGCTGGGCACGCAGTGCAACATCTCCCCCGAAGTCGTTGCCGGTGTTGAGCAGGGTGATGTCGGCGGCGGCGCGCAGATCGCTGGTGCCGGTGACGCGCATCTGTGCCTGCTGGGTGATGCTGCCGCTGCTGTCCAGCTTCAGGTTGCGGCTGACGGCGACGTCGCCCAGCAGAAGTCCACCCGCGGCCATGTCTACGTCGCGGCCGTAGAGGGTGGTCACGCCGTTGAAGCGGTTGTCGGCACTGGTCAGCCGCAGATCGCCCTGCCCGGCGCTCAACAGGGCATTGCCGGACTGGATGCGACCGGACTGCTGCAGCACATCGTTGCGGGCCGAGGTCATGGCCAGCGTGGTGGCGGTGATGTCGCCGCCGATGCGGATGCCCTCCACGCCCCCGATGCTGACCTGGCCTCCGCGCAGCGCAGTGGCGGTGCGGACCTGACCGGCGGAGGACAACAGGCTCAGCAGGCTGTTGCCGGTATCGATGGCATCGCCAGCCACATCAATATCGCCCGTCGCCAGCAGCTGCACGGCGCCGTTGCTGCCGTTGCGGACGCTCTCCATGTCCAGACCACTGCCTGCCCGCAGCAGGATGGACTGGCCTTCCACAGCCACGGGCCCGCCGAACTGGTTGCCCGCACGGTCGAGCTGCACGCTGCCGACGGCCAGCAGATCGCTGCGGCCCTGCACGCGTACATCGCCGCTCTGCAGCAGGCTGCCGCCTGCTGCAGCGGCGCGCAGGCTGCCGCTGGCCTCCACGCCGTTCAGCAGCAGCCCACCGGCACTGCGGATGTCGATGTTGCGGCCCACCAGCTGTATGCCGCCGCCGAACGCATTGCCGGCGTTGTCCAGCAGCACGTCGTCGACGGCAGTGAACCGCGATCCGGAAGCCAGGTTCAATGCGCTGCCCTGGGTGATGCCGGCGCTGCTGTCCACCTGCAGGCCCGTGGCCTGCACGGAGCCCAGGTACACGCCATTGCCGCGCAGCGTGGCCTGGCCCGATGCCTGTACGTTGGCGACGTCAAGCGCGCCAGCGGTGGCCAGTGACACCGTGTTGCCCTGCGCAGTGACCGCACCATTCAATTGGTTGGCGTCGTTGTCCAGCAGCACGTTGCCTGCGGCGATCCACTGGCTCGGGCCATCCACACGCACGCCGCCCTGCTGGGTGATGTTCCCACCCAGTGCAACCACATCGGCGGTCTGGCCAAGGGCCACGTCATCCAGCAACACGGCCTGGCCGGTCAACGTGGAGGAGGAGGCCACGCGGGCGTCGCGCACGCTGAGCTGGTCGCCTGACGTCGCCAGCAGCAGGTCCGCGTCGACCCCCGACAGCGACAGCGGGCCCTGGGCGGCAATCTGCACGTGGTTGCCGGTCAGCTCGACATCACCGCCGAATGCATTGCTGGAATGCAGCAACGTGATATCCCCGCTGGATGCGAAGCGGGCCGTTCCGCCGACGCCGTAGCGGCCTCCCTGGTTGATGCTGCCGATGCTGTCGATGGCAAGGCGGTTGCCCACTTCCACCGCGACCGTCGACACCGTTGCGGCCGACAGTGAAAGGTCGTGCAGGCGATCGGCATTGCCGACTGCGCCCTGCAGCGCGATCTGTCCATCGGCGGCGATGGACAGCGAATCGCTGTTGTCCTGCAGCCCATTGACGACGCCGTTGATCTGCACCGAACCGGCCGTGCTGGTCAGCGCTACATCGCCGACCACGCGGGTGTTGGCCAGGCTGATGTCACCGGCGGTGGTGAGGTCGGCCGCCAGCTGTGTTTCGGTGGCGGTGGAGCCCAGCGAGCCGATGTCTGCCGTGGCACCCAGCAGGACTGTGCCGCTGGCATGCAGCGACAGGGCATGCGGGCCTTCCAGCGTACCGGTGAACGCCAGCGCTCCCAAGGTACTGCTGAGGGCGGTGTCGCCTTCCAGCATCAGCCTGCCGCTGTAGGACTGCCCGCCGAGGGTGGTCAGCAGCTGTGGCAGGTAGACGGTATCTGCGTTGGCAATCAGCGAATCCACGGTGAGGGCACCGAAGCGCAGGTCACCGCTGGCCGTGATCTGGGCGGCGCCGCCGCTCAGGGATACAGCCCCGGCCAATGCGTTGCCGGTGCCCAGCAGCGAGATGCCGCCGGTGCTGGTGAAGCTGCTGGTGCCGGTGACATCCAGGTGGGTGTTGTTCGCCTGGCTGATCGACCCGGTGCTGTTCACCTGCAGCGTCTGCGCATCGACGCTGCCGAGCCGCAGATTGCCCTGGTTGGCCAGGGTGACATCCTCGCCGTGCAGCGACACCGGGCCGCCCAGCTGGTTCTGCGCATTGGTCAGGACGATGTCACCGGCCGCGCTGAATGCTGCATTGCCACCTGCGATATAGGCACCATTCTGCAGCAACGCGCCATTAGCCACGTTGATGTCCAGTGTGCTGTTGCTGGTGATGCCAGCCCCGGAGAACGTGGCAGCGTCGATGCCCACGCTGGCGGCGCTGATGTCGCCGCCCACGATGATGTCACCGCCGGACAGGGCCACGCCGCCGCTGGCCGTGATGGGGCCACCCACGTCTATGCGCCCGTTGCCGGTGCTCGAGATGGCGGTCGAACCGGTGGCCTGCAGGCCGCCCTGCAGCACGATATCGCCGGTAGCGGTGATGTTGCCGCCCACCCGGGTGCCGCCGGTACCCGTGCGCTGCAGCGAAGACAGCGCACTGTTGCCGCCCACGCTGCCGCCAAACGTCGCCAGCCCATTGGTCGCGAGCGTGAGCGAGCGTGCGCCGCCGGTGCTGTCCACGGTACCGCCCAGGGTGATGGCCTGGTTGCCGGTGCTGGTCAGCGCCGCGTCAGTGCCGAGCAGCAGATTGTCCTGCAGGTCGATGGTACCGCTGGTGGTGACATTGCCACCCAGCCGTGTGCTGCCACCGCCCAGGGTCTGCAGTGATGCCAGCGCGGTGGTGGCACCGATCGCACCACCGAAGGTGGTCGCGCCACTGGTATCGACGACGAGCGCGCGTGCGGCCCCGGAGCTGTCTACCGTACCGCCCAGGCTGATGGCCTGTCCCGACGTGCTGCGCAGCTGCACATCGCCCCCCAGCAGCACATTGCCGGCGATGTCGATGGCACCGCTGGTGGTGACGTTTCCGTTCAGCCACGTCGTACCGGCGCCGACGCGAGTCAATGTCCCCAACGCCGAGGAGCCGCCGACCGCCCCGCCGAAGGTGACGGCACCGTCGGTATCCATCATCAGCGCACCGGCGCCATTGATCGTTCCGTTGAATGTGAGTGCACCACTGCCGGTGCTGTACAGCGTGGCGGCGGCGGAAACGGTCAACGGACCAGTGTAGGTCTGGCTTCCGACGCTGCCGATGCTGCCCATAAGCCTGATCGCATTGGCCTGGACGGCGAGGCTGACCACGTCGAGGCTACCCAGGTTCAGCAGCCCGGAACTGTTCAGCACCAAGGCCCCGCCTGCACCATTGATGGTAGTGGCGAAGATGTTGTCAGTCCTGTCGAAGGTGAAGCCGGCGATCCTGCCGGAGGGATCGGCAAGGCCGTTGAGCAGGGTGGAGCCCGCTACGGCGAGCGGTCCGTTCTGTGCCACGTCGGTCGTCGAGCTCAGTAGCAGGCCAAGCCCCACGAAACCTCTGAGGTTGGTGATGGCGTTGCTGCTGCTGTCAAGCTGGGCGTTGCCCTGCGTCTCCAGCGCCACGTCGCCCTTCAGCGCGCCTACGGCGCCATCGTACTGCTGCGAAATGCTGGAACCGATGAGGGAAATGTTGCCAGCGTTGAGGCTGGCGCCCAGTTCGAGGGGCCCGTTGGCCATGAGCGAAATGGAACTGGCATTGAGCGTGCCCAGCGCACTCAGCTGCGAACTCTCACTGCTGACCAGACCGATGTTGGTGGTCGCTCCGAAGTCCAGATGGGCGGCACCGCTGGTCTGCACGATCAGACTGCCGCCATTGATGCCATGCGCCTGCATGATGCCGGTGCTGTTGATGCCACCGGAGAAAAGCGCATTGTTGACCTTGGCGTGAAGGTCGATTGCGCTGCCGGAAAGCCTTCCGGTGTTGTTCACAGCCCAGCTTCCGCTGCTTGTGGCCACGTCGGTGACGACGTGGTTCCAGCGTCCCGGTTCTGTGCCGTTGGGAGACATCAGGCTGGACGTGACGCGGTTACCGACGACCAGGCTGACGTTGCCAGCGGCGGAGATGTCGCCGGCGTTGACCACTCTGCCGCCGATCAGATTGACGCCGCCGCTCTGTGCGATGAGGGTGCCTTCGTTGACGATGGCAGCAGGAGCGCCCGATGCCTTGAATTCCCAGTTCAGCGGCAGCTCGCTGCCAGCGCCGACGTTGAAGGTATTGGTGGGCGGCAGGGAAGTCGCGAGCAGTCCGCCTACATCGATGACGCTACCCTGATTGAAGATGATCCCACTGGTGTTCACCAGCACGACGTTGCCGATGGAGGAAAGACTGCCGCTGATCTGCGAGGAGCCGCCGGAAATGATGTTGATCGAGCCGGACGCTGTACTGGGCATGTCGAAAGCGACAGCATGGCCGGTCGCGATGTCGAAGGTGGTCCAGTTGATCAGCGAGACCTTGCCATTCTGGCTGATCCTCATGGTGTTGCCCGCCTGGGTGAGCGTGGCGCTGCCGCTTACCGGAGCGAACCCGGTCGGCAGGTCAGCGGCCTGCGTGGCCGGCGCCAGGACGGCCAGCACTGCTGCAGCCAGCAACGAGAGCAACAGCTGCCCAGCGCGGCCCGCGCGTGTTGCACGGCATTGTGGCGCGTTGGCGAACTCACCGGCGACCTGGACCTGGCCGAGGGCAGCATTGAAAACGAGGCGATAGATGCGGTTCATGGTCCGGTCCTTCAGAAGGTCATGCCAAGACGCGCATACACGCGCAGGTCGTCGCCATCGCTGGCGCGCAGGGTGCTGGTCGGCTTGGCCACCGCCAGCCGCAGTTCCAGGTTCTTCAGGTGGCGCAGGCGGAACGTGGCCCCGGCCCCCACTGACGCCAGGTCCAGCGGTGACTGCGTGCCGTCGGCATCGAACACCCGCGCCTGGTCGGCAAACACGTCGAACTCCAGCACCTCGCGCCACGGAACACCGCGGAAGGGCGAGCTGCGCTCACCGAAACCCGGCGCGTCCACGTGGTATTCCACGGCGCCGTACCAGCCACGGTCGCCCAGCGCTTCACCCTGCGCGTAGCCGCGCACGCTGTCATTGCCACCGGCCTGGAACTGTTCCAGCGCCGGCAGCGAGTTGTTGCTGAACTGGCCATTGAACTTGACCAGCACGCGCTGGTTGCGGCTGAGGTACTGCATGCGCAGCAGGCCCAGGCGGGCCACGGTGAACTGGCTGTCGCGGGTACTGTTGATCACATCCAGCGGCGCGGAGCGATCCTCAAGCGAGCGACGCACGCTGAACTGGGCCAGGTTGATGCCGTTGAAGCGGGTATCGGTGTGGCGCAGGCTCACGCCCAGTTCGGCCACGTCGTACTTCTGCTTTGAAAGCAGGAAGCCCAGCATCTCGAAGCGCGAGGTTTCGCGAAGGTAGCGCGCCGAGCTGGTCATCTGCAGAGACGGGGTGTTGATGAACTTCCAGTCGGCACCGGCATAGCTCTGCGCCGCCGGGCCCTTGATGCGCAAGCCGCCGCCCTGGTTGACCTCCAGCTCGCTGCGGTTGGCCCCGGCCAGCACCGAAAGGCCCTGCACGGCCTGCACCGGCACGCTGTAGGACAGCGCGCCGCCGCGCGCCGCTTCCGGGTCGAAGCTGTAGTTGCCACTGGCAGCGAACACATCGCCAAGACCCAGCGGGCTGTTCCAGGTCAGGCCGACCTGGGCGCGGCCGCGACCGGTCAATTCGGTGCCGTGGTTGTCCACGCTGGTGCTGATTTCATAGGGCTTGCCACTCTCGCGCGCGACCAGCACCAGGTCGGTCTCGCCCACGTTCTCGCCCGGCTGCAGCACCGATGAGACCGACACGCCCGGCAGGTCGCGTGCGTAAAGCAGCGCACTGTCGATGTCGGCCTTGCGCAGCGGCTGGCCGCGCAGGCGATCGGCGACGTTGCTGAGGGTGTGGCTGCGGTAGCGGTCGTTGCCCTGCACCACCACCTTGCCGATGCGGCCTTCCAGCACACGCACTTCGATGCGCCCGTCGGCGCCCGGCGTCTGCGGCGGCAGGTAGGCCTGGCTGACCAGGAAGCCGGCGGCGCGGTAGGCATCGGTAACGGCCTGGGCAGCGCCCTGCAGCTGCGCCATGTCCAGGGTGGCCACGTCGTGGCCGTTGCATACGCGGGCGAAGTAGTCGTCCAGCAGCGCTTGGATGCGCTGCGGCGTGATGCCCCGTTGCGGATGATCGCCCACCTCGGTGGCGACGAAGCCCCGCACGGGCAGGGTCTGCGCGGCGTCGCGCGCGGCTGCCCCGGGCAGCGCCGCCAACGGCGTGGTGACGGCAGGTTCCACCTGGGCAAAGGCCGCCAAGGGCAGTGCATTGGCCAGCACGAGGGCAAGACGTGAAAGCTTCAACGACACAGGTACGTTCTCCAATGACGGATGATCGCGGCCAGGCGCCGGCGACCACGCGCCATGCTCGGCGCGAGGAAAAAAACGCGGACACGGCACAGCGGCCCTGGTGACCAGATGGCCATCAACCACCGCCCAGGACATGCACAAGAGCGAACGACCCCCACCCCGAGGCTGCCCGCGCAAGGTCGGCACAGGTGCACATGTCCGGCAAGAACCAGCAGCGGCTACCGTTCGCTGTAGGCCATGGCCGGGGACTCCGATGGATGACAGGACACGTCGGTCGGCCTGCAGCTGCCAGCGTCGATGCGCATCAAGTCTGGGCGTGGCGGCGGAGCACACCCCGACATTTCGTCTCAGCCAGCACAGCTGATGCAATCGCTACGGGTCGTGACAGGTTTGCGCCACTTTCGACGGTTACCTGTCTGACAGGCCCTGGGGAAGGGCCGGGACTGCATCACCATGAGCTTCCATCACACCTCAACCTCTGTCGTCCATGCCCTCGCCGACGATCTGGGTACACACCGCCCGCACCAGCGCATCTGCAACGGCAGCGCGCTGGACCCACGCCTGCTGCGCATCGTCGATTTCATCGATATCCATCTGGGCGAATGCGACCTGGATGAGCGGATGATCCGTGACGCGTTCGCCCTTTCGCGGCCCACGCTTTACCGGTTGTTCCAGCCGCAGGGCGGGGTCGCGCGCTACATCCGCACGCGCAGGCTTTGGCTGGCGCACCGTCACCTGGATCGAGATCCGGGCTGCAGCGTCACCTGGCTGCTGTATGAAGTGGGGTTCGCGTCCGAACGTCAGTTCCAGCGGGCTTTCCTGGCACACTTCGGCATGTCGCCAGCCACGTGGCGACAATGCTGCAGACGGCGGGCACAGGCATTGCAGCCTGAGCGCGCGCACAGGCCCCTAAGAAAAAAAGTGGCGCCGGCACACATCCTGCATGCCGGCGCCGGTCCCCTCCCCGGGGACGCTTGAATCAGTGGGCGTGAATCAGTGGGCGCGGATCAGCGGATGACCAGCACCGGCAGCGTGCTGCGCGCCAGCACCTCGGCAGTCTGGCTGCCCAGCAGCACGCGGGTGACGCCACGGCGGCCATGCGAGGTCATCACGATCAGGTCGCTGTTGCGCTCGGCAGCGGTCTCGATGATGCCGTCGGCGGCATAGCGGTCCAGCACGTGAACCGGGTTGGCCCGGATGCCCTGTTCGGCGGCCTTGGCCAGCGCCGGCTGCAGCACCTTCTGCGCGCCTTCCTCACGGTCGGCCTTGTATTCGGGGCTGTTCATGTAGCCCACGCTCCAGCCCATGGCGTCATACATGCCGACCGCCCACGGCTCGGAGACCGTCACGATATCGACCTCGGCATTGAGATCCTTGGCCAGCTCCAGTCCCTTGGCCAGACCCTTGTCGGACAGCTCGGAACCATCGGTGGCGATCAGGATGCGGGTGTACATGATAGAGCTCCGTGGCGGTCTGCCGTGTGGGAACGCCACCATTGCACACCGGATGTGCAGGCCGCGCCTTGAGCTGGATCAATGCGGCAAGCGATTGACGCCCGCCGCGCCATTCTCGTGTAGAGCCGAGCCCATGGTCGGCTGCGGATGAAGAAGCCGAGCATGGGCTCGGCTCTACGACCACGTCGCTCAGGCGATCTGCACGATGCGCGCGTTCTGGCACAGCGGGTAGCTGGCCACGAACGCCGCGATTGCATCACGCATCTTCTCGAACGACTCGCCATACATGTACAGCGCGGTCTCGGTCGGCCCCTGCCACCAGCTGCAGATCTCACCCAGGCCATCGATGTTCTCCGACAACTGCTCGAACACGTGGTTGGAATCGCACTGTTCGTAGACTTCGTCCGGCAGGTTCAGGCCATCCAGGTAGATGCCCAGGCCCTCGGTCACGCCAAAGGCACGGTCGGCCTCGCCCGCGCCCTGCAGCTGCGAACCCTTGGGCGCACCCAGCTGCTCCAGCAGATCGATCAGCTTCGGCACACCGTTGACGTCAACCAGCGCCACTTCGATGTCGCCGTACTCGACTTCGCCCAGATCGGAGATCGCGGTGCCACCGCCGGTCAGTTCGCCCACTTTCGCCGCCTGCAGCAGCGCATCGAGCGGGTCCTCGAACAGCTCGTGGCGGTGCTCGGGCTGCAGCCGGGCATTCAACTTCACGGTGACGTGGAAGGTCGGTTCGGTCATGGGGGGCATTCCTGGAAGATATGGGGCCTATTGTAGAGCCGAGCCGATGCTCGGCTGATTTTCACCGCAGAAGCAGCCGAGCATGGGCTCGGCTCTACAGGTGTCCCGCCGCGCCCTCGCCGGTGATCAGATCACCGTCAGGTTGGCATAGGCCATCACCAGCCACTTGCTGCCGGCGTCGGCGAATTCGACCTGCACGCGGGCGTGGGCGCCGCTGCCTTCGTAGTCGGTCACCATGCCTTCGCCGAACTTGGGATGGGTAACCAGCGCACCCAGCTTCAGCGGCGGTGCCTCGATGGAGGCGTGGCCCATCACCCGGCTGCTGCCCAGCGAGGCCGGCCGCGAGACCTGCACCTTCGGGCGAACTTCGTGCAGCAGCTCGCGCGGGATCTCGCGCAGGAAGCGCGACGGCAGGCTGTAGTTGTCCTGGCCATGGATGCGACGCGATTCGGCGTAGCACAGCACCAGCTTCTGCCGCGCGCGGGTGATGCCCACGTAGGCCAGCCGGCGCTCTTCTTCCAGACGGCCGCTTTCTTCCAGCGAACGCGCGCTCGGGAACAGGCCGTCTTCCATGCCGGCCAGGAACACCAGCGGGAATTCCAGGCCCTTGGCCGAGTGCAGGGTCATCAGCTGCACGCCCTCCTCGCCCGCCTGCGCCTGGCCTTCACCGGCCTCCAGCGCGGCGTAGGCCAGGAACGCGACCAGCTCGTCCATGTCCTCGCCCACTTCCTCGATGTCGTCGGTGCGGCGCAGGAAGCGCGAGGCCACCGAGACCAGTTCGTCGAGGTTGTCGGTGCGCGATTCCGAATCCAGTGAATTGCGGCTTTCCTTGCTCCAGTGCTCGCGCAGCTGCGAGCGCGACAGCACATGGTCCACGCGCTCGGCCAGGGTCATGTGCAGGGTCTGCGCCTGCAGCTCGTTCACCAGCACCAGGAAGCCGGCCAGCGCATTACGCGCACGGGCGGCCAGCGCGGTGCCCTGGGTGACCAGCATGGTGGCCTCCCACAGCGAAATGCCCTGCGCGCGCGCCTCACGGCGCACTTCATCCAGCGTGCGCTCGCCGATGCCGCGGGTGGGCGTGTTCACCGCGCGCTCGAAGGCGGCATCATCGTTGCGGTTGGACAACAGGCGCAGATACGCCAGCGCGTCCTTGATTTCCGCACGCTCGAAGAAGCGCATGCCGCCATACACGCGGTACGGCACCTGTTCGCTCAGCAGCGCTTCTTCCAGCGCGCGCGACTGCGCGTTGCTGCGGTAGAGCACGGCCACTTCGGTGTAGCTGCCACCATCGCGCACCCACTGGCGCGCGCGCTCGACGATGTAGCGGGCCTCGTCCATCTCGTTGTAGGCCGCGTACAGATCGATCGGCTCACCGTCGCCGCTGTCGGTCCACAGTTCCTTGCCGATGCGGTCCGGGTTGTGCGCGATGACCGCGTTGGCCGCGCCGAGGATGTTGGCGGTGGAGCGATAGTTCTGTTCCAGGCGGATGGTCTGCGCGCCGGGGAAATCGCGCAGGAAGCCCTGCACGTTCTCGACCTTGGCGCCACGCCAGCCGTAGATGGCCTGGTCATCATCGCCCACCACGAACACATGGCCTTCGTGCCCGGCCAGCACACGCACGAAGGCGTACTGGATGGCATTGGTATCCTGGAACTCGTCCACCAGGATTTCGCGGAAGCGCGCTCGGTAGTGCGCCAGCAGCGGCGGGTTGTCGCGCAGCAGTTCGTGCGCACGCAGCAGCAGCTCGGCGAAGTCGACCAGGCCGGCGCGGTCGCAGCGCGCCTGGTATTCGATGTAGGCCTGGCGCATGGTTTCCAGCCACGCATCATGCGGCTCGGGCTGGATGTGCTGCGGGCGGCGGCCCTCATCCTTCTGTTCGTTGATCCACCAGGCAATCTGCTTGGGCGGGTGCTTGCTGTCGTCGATTTCCAGCGCCTGCACCACGCGCTTGACCAGCCGCAGCTGGTCGTCCGAATCCATCACCTGGAAGCCTTCAGGCAGCTTGGCGTCCTGCCAGTGCAGGCGCAGCAGGCGGTTGGCCAGGCCGTGGAAGGTGCCGATCCACATGCCGCGGCTGCCGTTGGGCAGCTGCGCGTCGATGCGGTGACGCATCTCGCCAGCGGCCTTGTTGGTGAAGGTCACCGCAAAAATGCCATGGGTCGGCACGCCTTCGACTTCATGCAGCCAGGCGATGCGGTGGGTGAGTACGCGGGTCTTGCCGGAACCGGCACCGGCCAGCACCAGGTGGTGGCCGGGGGGAGCGGAGACAGCTTCGCGCTGGGCCGGGTTCAGGCCATCGAGCAGGTGGGAGACATCCATGCCCCCATTTTACGGCATCGCCGTCGCGGCTCCTGCGACCACCTGCGCAGCCAGTGCCTGCGCCTGCTGACGCAGTTCAGGCACGGCCAGGCTTTCCCACAGGCTGCCGATGCGCAGGCTGCCGAGCACGCCCAGCCGCGCCTGCGCGGCACCACGGGCGCTGCACAGGCGGTCACCGGGCACGCTGCTGTCCAGTCCCAGCCCATGCGGCCCGGGGCGGGCCAGCCCGTCTGCCAGCAACTGCTGCAGCAACGGGTTGCGCAGCGCGGTGGCGCGGGTCTCGACGCCGGTGGCGTTGACCACCGCGGCGATCATCCACTGCTGTTCGGTACCGGCAGCATCGCGACCGGACAGGTGAAGCGCGTCGCCTTCACGCCAGATGCGCTGCAGCCGGGCACGGTGCAGCTGCAGCTGGCCACTGGCCTGCAGGGCCTGCAGCTGGGCATCGACGTCCTCGGCGATGCGGTGGCGGTGCACATCCCAATAGCGCACCACATGGCGCAGGAAGCGTCGCTGGTCGGCCTCGTCCAGGCTGCACCACAGCGCCTGGCCATGCGGGCGGATGCGATCCATCACGCCCTGCCACGGTTGGCCATCGGCCTGCGTCTGCCGGGCGAAGCCGCGCAGGGCGCGCACACGCTGGCGCAGGGTCATCGGCAGCAGCGCGGCCGGGTCGAATTCGGGCAGCACGCCATGCGCGTGCGGCAGCGGCAACAGGCCGTGGCGCGAGATCACGTGCAGCGGACCACTATGGCCGGCGGCGATCAGGGCCAGCACGGTGTCGGCCATGCTCAGGCCGGAACCGACGATGGCCAGCGCGTGGGCACCGGCCAGCGTACGCACGCCGTCATAGTCCCAGGCCTCGACCACGTCGTCGGCAGGCAGCGCATCGGCGCCGACCACCGGCAGCGGACGCATGCTGTTGCCGGTGGCAACGACCGCCTGCGCCGCGTGCAGCGTGCTGCCATCGCCGAGCTGCAGGTGGTAGCCGTGGTCATCCGGCTGCAGGCCCAGTACCGGCTGCGCGATCACCTGCAGCTGCGCCGGGCTGGTAGCCACCGCGTCCTGCAGGCGCTGCTGCAGGTAGGCGGCGAAGTGGTGGCGGCTTACGTAACGCTCGCCCAGCAGCTCGCGGGCCTCGCCCGGGCAGGCATTGACGGCCTGCAGGTAGTCGAGGAAATCGCCGGGCTGGTCGGGGAAGGCGCTCATCTTCGCCGCCGGCACGTTCAGCAGGTGCTCCGGCCACGGCGTGGCATAGGCAATGCCCTGGGCCAGCAGCGAGGCCGGTTCGAAGAGGGCCAACGCCAGCGGCCCTTGGGCCTGGCGCAGCACCTGGATCGCCACCAGCACGCCGGCCGCGCCGCCACCGATGATCGCCAGGTCCAGTTCGCCATGTCGCGGTGAATCAGTCATGGACCGATTGTAGGCCATGGCGGGTGACGGCCTGGGTGGCCGCATCGGGCCGTTTCCACGGCGGTGGCCCGTGCACTCACATCAACGCATCAGCCAGCCGCGCGATGCCTTCGCGGCTGCGGCGCCAGGCCGGGCGCTTGCGCCACTGCTCCAGGTCCAGCATGCGCGATTGGCGCAGGTAGTCATCCTCGATGGCACACAGCTGCTGTACCAGTGTGCGGTCGTAGCAGATCAGACCGATTTCGGCATTCAGCGCGAAGGAGCGGATGTCCATGTTGATCGAACCGAGCACGGCGATGTCCTCGTCCACGCTCATGTGCTTGGCGTGCAGGAACTGCGGCTCGTACAGCGCGATCTGCACGCCACAGCGCAGCAGTTCGTCGTAGTACGCCTCCTGCGCCCAAGAGGTCAGCCGCTGGTTGTTGCTGGCCGACAGGATCAGCTGCACCTGCACGCCGGACAGCGCGGCGATGCGCAGTGCGCTCAGTGTCGCTTCGTCGGGCACGAAATACGGGGTGACCATCACCAGGCGCCGCCGTGCAAGGTGGATCATCGCCGCCACTGCATCACGCGCGTTGCTGTACGGGTAGGCCGGGCCGCTGGGCAGCAGCTGGGTGGCGATGTCATCACCGCACACCGGCACATCGGTGATGACCTCCAGGCGCTGGCCGGTTTCCATGTACCAGTCGCTGGCGAACACCGCCTCCAGATGGGCCACCGCCGGCCCGCGCACGCGCGCGACCAGTTCACGGTTGGGGTGGCCAGGCACGAACCGGGGACCGGCCAGGTTCTGCGAACCGACGTAGGCCACTTCGTTGTCGATCACCGCGATCTTGCGGTGGTTGCGCAGATCCATGCGCCCGCTGCGGCGCCAGCGCAGGCCGCCGGGCAGCATCGCCCGTACTTCGATGTCGCGCGCCTGCAGGCGCTTGCGGTAGGCCCGCAGGCCGCGTTTGGCGCCCACTGCATCCAGCAGCACGCGGCACTGCACGCCACGTGCTGCGGCGCGCTGCAGGGCCTCGACGATGGCTTCGCCCACGGCGTCATCGAACATCAGGTAATACAGGAGGTGGACACGATCCTCGGCCTGGTCGATATCGGCGATGAGCGTATGCAGCGATTCGTCGTAGTCGGTGAGCAGATCGACGGCATTGCCGTGCACCGGCATGAAATCGCCCTGCCGCTGCACCAGCGGCACGATTTCGGCGCTGGCGGTGTCGGCCTCCGGTGTCCAGCGCAGGCGGCGCTGCAGCGCCTGTTCCTCACGGATGACCTGCGATGCCTCGGCTTGCCGGCGGATGCGTTCGCGCGACAGCCACGGGTGGCCGAACAGCAGGTACAACGGCAGGCCCAGCAGCGGCACGAAGCCGACCAGCAGCAGCCAGCTGCGCGCCGCCCCCGGCGTGGTACGGGTGGGGATCCAGCACAGCGCGACCAGCCGGATGAGCCAGTCGATCAGCAGCAGGTACGAACCCAGCAACCACTCGAACAGCATCGCGTCGTCCGTCGGCAGGTGATGGGCCATTCTGCCCAGCCTTCGACCGACGTGCCAACCAACGGTTGGCACCTACCGGGCGGGCGACGTGGCGCCCAACGGTTGGCACCCACCGGGATTGGGCTGGCTGGCTTCTACCGGGGTTGGGATGGTTGGCACCCACCACAGGAACACCGGGCACAAAAAAACCCGCCACGAGGGCGGGT
The DNA here is from genome assembly GCF_050268705.1 of Stenotrophomonas sp. NPDC077659. Taxonomy (NCBI): domain Bacteria; kingdom Pseudomonadati; phylum Pseudomonadota; class Gammaproteobacteria; order Lysobacterales; family Lysobacteraceae; genus Stenotrophomonas; species Stenotrophomonas sp. NPDC077659. Next base: position 28,146 of record NZ_JBNNHG010000013.1, read on the forward strand.
TTCTTCGGAAGCGACCAGCAATCCGCGCGGATTACTTGATCTTGCCTTCCTTGTACGGGACGTGCTTGCGCACGACCGGATCGTACTTGGAGAATTCCATCTTCCCCGGGGTGTTCTTCTTGTTCTTGTCGGTCGTGTAGAAGTGACCGGTACCGGCGGTCGAAATCATACGGACCTTATCGCGCTTGCCTGCCATGATCGTCTACTCCTCAGACCTTTTCGCCGCGCGCACGCAGCTCAGCCAGAACGGAATCGATACCGTTCTTGTCGATGGTGCGCAGTGCATGCGCGGAAACACGAAGCTTCACCCAGCGGTTTTCGCTGGCAACCCAGAAGCGGCGCTCGTGCAGGTTGGGCAGGAAACGACGACGGGTCTTGTTGTTGGCGTGCGAGACGTTGTTACCCGTCTGCACTCGCTTGCCGGAAACCTGGCATACGCGGGACATTGCGCACCTCGATAGATTTTCTGGAAAGTCTGGCCATGGATGGCCAGGCTCCTGCGGATGGATCCGCATGGTTGTGTCAGCCCGTAGCCCGGGAGACGGCGGCCTCGGTGGTTGCCCACCACACGTCAAGAGAATCAAAGGGTTACGCTGGCGTTGGGCGGCCGGGGACGTGCTCCCGGGGGCGCCGCCCGGTCGGAAACCGGACACAGCGAGCCGCGCATTATGCATGGGTTCAAGCACTTGCGCAAGTTACCCACAGGCGTGGGCGGCGTGGGCTGAACGGCGCACGTCCTGTTCATGACCGGGCTGGCCATACTGGCCTCCCATGTGGAGCCCCCGATGCGACTGCTGGCCCTGACCTATGGAACCGAAGGCGACACCCGGCCACTGGTGATGCTGTGCCATGGGCTGCGCCAGGCTGGGCATGAGGTGATGCTGCTGGCCGAACAGGGCACGCTGGGCAGCGCGCGTGATCTGGGTGTGCCGCATGCGGCGCTGGAAGGCGACATCCACGACGACGTGGTGGCGCTGGTGGCACGCGGCAACCATCTGGCCGCCGCGTCGCGCGGCTTGGCGCGGATGGCAGGCCGCCACGTGCCGGCCTGGATGGCGCAGGCCGACGCGGCCGCCGCCGGCTGCGATGCCGTGCTGACCGGCGGGTTGGCCGCCCTGGTGGGGCTGAGCGTGGCCGAGCGCCGTGGGCTGCCCGCGATCGGCACCGGCATGATCCCGCTGACCCCGTCGCGCGCGTTCGCCTCGCCCTTCCTGCCGCCGATGCCGCTCCCCGGCGTCCTGCGCCGGGCCAGCTACGGGCTGGTCAACCAGACGGTCTGGCGCACCTTCCGCGGACCGATCAACGCGGCGCGCGCCACGCTGGGGCAGCCACCGCGTCGCACGCTGTGGACTGGCCTGCCGATGCTGTATGGCATTTCCCCGCACCTGCTGCCGCCGCCCGCAGACTGGCCCGCCGACCACGAGGTGTGCGGCCAATGGCGCATGCCGGAACAACCCTGGTCGCCGCCGGCGACGTTGCAGGCCTTCCTCGACGGCGGCCCGCCGCCGGTCTATCTCGGCTTTGGCAGCATGACCGGGTTCGACCGCGAGCATGTGCTGCCGGCGCTGCTGCAGGCGCTGGCGCCGCGCCGCGTGCTGCTGTTTCCGGGCTGGGCTGGACTGCCTTCAGGTGCATTGCCGGCTAGCGTGTTCGTGCTCGATCCGACGCCGCATGAAGCGCTGTTCCCACGCTGCGCGCTGGCCATCCACCATGGCGGCAGCGGCACCACCCATTCGGCCTGCCGCGCTGGCATTCCTTCATTGGTGATGCCGTTTGCCGCCGATCAGTTCTTCTGGGCCCGACGCCTGCAGGCGCTGGGCGTTGCACCCGCGCCACTGTCACCGACGCAGTTGGATACGGCTGCGCTGAGAGCGGCGATTGTGTTCGCCGAGGACGGCGCTGCACGTGCGCGTGCCGCTGCACTGGGCGCGGCGATGGCTGGCGAAGATGGGGTGGCCACTGCGGTCGCGATGATAGAGCGCAGGTTTCAGACCCTGTAGAGCCGAGCCCATGCTCGGCTGAAGCGCTTGTTGCCGTATCAACGAAGGTGCGGAATCACCTGCGCCAACAGGTGCGCATCCTTCAGCGCGCCATGCAGGCCGCGGTTGCCAGGAATACGCAGGCGCTGCAGCACATCGTCCAGCTTGTTGCCCTGTCCAGGCCAGCGCCCCCGCGCCAGCTTCAGGCTGCAGGTGATGCGGCAGTACTGGGCCAGGCTGCCAGGAATACCGGCCAGACGCAGTTCGTTGTCGAGAAAGCCGACATCGAAGGTGGCGTTGTGCGCGACCATCTCGCTGCCACGCAGGAATTCCAGCAGCTCGGCAGCCTTGCTGGAGAACAGCGGCTTGCCGACCAGCATCGCATCGCTGATGCCATGCACGCGCTGCGCGCCCCAGTCCACCGAGCGCTGTGGCTGCAGGTAAGTGTGGAACTGGCGGCCGGTGAGCTGGCCATCGATCAGTTCCACCGCACCGATTTCGATGACCCGGTGGCCCATGCGATGGGAAATACCGGTGGTTTCGGTATCCAGTGCGACGATGCGACTCATGTGGGGCGATGGTTCCTGTTGCGTACTGTGGTGATTTTCGCATGCCGGTAGAGCCGAGCCCATGCTCGGCTGGCGCGCACAGCGCGGGTTTGGCGGGAATCGGCGAAGAGCGGCCGAGCGTGGGCTCGGCTCCACAACAATGCGCGTCAGCCCAACACCTCCACCAGCCCGGCCACGCCGGTGGCCAGGCAGGCATTGCCATCATCGAAGCCCACTGCATGACGGCCCTGCACTTCAATACGCTCATCACCGCGCTGGGCGAAGAGCCTTTTGATGTTGCACCCACCCGAACCCGCTTGAATGGATGGGGTCAGAGCCTTTCCCTGCGGAAGAGGTCTGACCCCTCCTGTCAGGGCTCGCGACGGTGCAGCCAGCGGTACAGCACGGGCAACACCAGCAGGGTGAGCAGCGTGGAAGACACGATGCCGCCGATCACCACGGTGGCCAGCGGGCGCTGCACTTCCGAACCGGCGCCGACATTGAAGGCCATCGGCACGAAGCCCAGCGAGGCCACCAGCGCAGTCATCAGCACCGGCCGCAGCCGGCCCAGCGCACCGTCGCGGACAGCGTCGGTAAGCGGCCGGCCCTGTTCGCGCAGGTGGCGCACGAAGCTGATCATCACCAGTCCGTTCAGTACTGCCACGCCGGACAACGCGATGAAGCCCACCCCCGCCGAAATCGACAACGGCAGGCCACGCAGGGCCAGAGCCAGCACACCCCCGGTCAGCGCCAGCGGCACGCCGGTGAACACAATGGCCGCATCGCGACCGGAACCAAAGGCCCAGAACAGCAACGCGAAGATCAGCACCAGCGTGACCGGCACCACCACCGCCAGGCGCTGGCTGGCCGAAATCAGCTGCTGGAAGCTGCCGCCATAGTCGACCCAGTAGCCGGACGGCAGCTCGACCTTGCCCTGTACCGCCTGCTGCAGTTCGGCCACGAAGCTGCCCAGATCACGATCGCGGACGTTGGCGGTGACCACGATGCGGCGCTTGCCGTTATCGCGGTTGATCTGGTTCGGGCCTTCGCTGTTCTCGATGCGCGCCAGTTCGCGCAGCGGCACCGTGCGGGCCATGCCGCTTCCGGTGGCCTGGCCACGGCTGAGTTCATCGGCATTGCCTCCGGCCAACGCGGTTTCCAGCGAAATGGGCAGGTCGGCCAATGCTGCCGGGTCCTGCCGCAGCTTCTCCGGCAAGCGCACCACGATGTCGAAGCGGCGGTCGCCCTCGAACAGCTGCCCGGCCACCTGGCCACCGACCGCCGCGGACACGGTGGACTGCACCTGGCCGGGGTTGAGCCCGTAGCCGGCCAGCTTCTGCCGGTCCGGCAGCACGGTCAGCAGCGGCAGGCCGCTGGTTTCCTCCAACCGCACATCGGCCGCACCGGGCACGGCCGATACCACTTTCTGCAGGCGCTGGCCAACCTGCCGCAGCGTGTCCAGGTCATCGCCGTAGAGCATCACCGCCACATCCGCGCGCACGCCGGAAATGAGCTCGTTCATGCGCATCTGGATCGGCTGGGTGAACTCGTAGTTGTTGCCCGGCAGCTGTTCGGCGCTCTTTTCCAGTTCGGCCAGCAACGTGGCCCGTGGCTTGCGCGGGTCCGGCCACTGGCTGCGGGGTTTCATCATGATGAAGGTATCGGCCACCGAGGGCGGCATCGGGTCGGACGCCACTTCCGGCGTGCCGATCTTGGAAAAGACCTTGGCCACTTCCGGTACCTGCAGCAGGCGGCGTTCGATCTGCACCTGCATCTGCACCGACTGGGCCAGGCTGGTACCGGGAATGCGCATGGCATGCATCGCCACATCGCCTTCGTCCAGGCTGGGCACGAATTCACTGCCCAGCCGCGTGGCCAGCACGCCGCAACCGAGCACCAGCACCACTGCCGCGGCGGCCACCCAGCCCCCGCGGCGCAGGGTGAACGCCAGCAGCGGCTGGTAGCGCCGGCGCAGCCAGGCCATCAGGCGGTTTTCCTTTTCCTGCACGCGGCCGCCGAGGAACATCGCGATGGCGGCGGGCACGAAGGTCAGGCACAGCAGCATCGCACCGGTCAGTGCGAGCACCACCGTGATCGCCATCGGGTGGAACATTTTTCCTTCCACGCCGGTCAGCGCGAAGATCGGCAGGTACACCGCGGTGATGATGCCCAGGCCGAACAGGCTGGGCCGGATCACCTCAGCGGTGGCACTGGCGGTTTCGGCGAAGCGTTCGGCCACCGTCATGTCACGCCCCAATGCGTGCTGGCGTTCGCCGAACCGGCGCAGGCAGTTCTCGATGATGATCACCGCACCATCGACGATGAGGCCGAAGTCGAGCGCGCCCAGGCTCATCAGATTGGCCGATACGCCACCGCGCGCCATGCCGGTGAGCGTGAACAGCATTGCCAGCGGAATGACCGCTGCCGTGATCAGTGCCGCGCGTACATTGCCGAGCAGCACGAACAGCACCACGATCACCAGCAGCGCGCCTTCCAGCAGGTTGCGTGCGACGGTCTGGATGGTGCGGTCCACCAGTGCGGTGCGGTCGTAGCTGGCCGTAACGGTCACGCCCTTGGGCAGGCTGGCCTGTGCCTGCCGCAGCCGGGCCGCCGCAGCCTGCGCCACCTCTCGGCTGTTGGCCCCGACCAGCATCACCACCGTACCCATCACCACTTCATGGCCGTTCTGCGTGGCCGCGCCACTGCGCAGCTCGGGGCCATCGGCTACCTCGGCCACGTCATGCACGTGGATCGGTACGCCTTCGCGGCGGTCCAGCACGATGTTGCCGATCTCCTGCAGATCGGCCACCTGGCCGGGAACGCGCACCAGGAACTGCTGGCCATTGCGCTCGATGTAACCGGCGCCGACATTCTGGTTGTTGGCTTCGACCGCGCTGGCCACATCCTCCAGCGTGAAGCCCAGCGCGCGCAGCCGTGCCGGATCGGGGGTGATGTGCACCTGGCGCTGGAAGCCACCGATGGTGTTGACCTCGGTGACACCCGGCACGTTGCGCAGCTGCGGGCGGATCACCCAGTCCTGCAGCGTGCGCAGGTCGGTGGCGGTGTACGGCGTACCATCGGCCTTGCGCGCCGTAGGATCGGCATCGATGGTGTACATGAAGATCTCGCCCAGGCCGGTGGCGATCGGCCCCAGTTGCGGGTCCAAGCCGGCTGGAATCTGCGAACGTACCTGCTGCAGGCGCTCGGCCACCTGCTGGCGGGCGAAGTAGAGGTCGGTGCCATCCTTGAACACGACCGTGACCTGCGACAGGCCATAGCGCGAGAGCGAACGCACGTGGTCCAGCTTCGGCAGGCCGGCCATCGCGGTTTCCACCGCATAGGTGATGCGCTGTTCGCTTTCCAGTGGTGAGTAGCCCGGTGCAGCGGTGTTCACCTGCACCTGCACGTTGGTGATGTCCGGTGTAGCGTCGATCGGCAGCCGGGTGAAGCTCCAGCTGCCCACCAGTACCAGCACCAGGGTGAGGGCCAGCATCAGCCAGCGGTGTGCGATGGCTCCGGCGATGATGCGTTCCAGCACGCCGGGACGTGGAGCGAGGTCAGTGCTCATGGCTGGCCCCCGCCTTGCCGATATCGGCCTTCACCGTGTAGCTCTGCTCGACCACCACCTGTTCGCCTGCGCGCAGCCCGGCATTCACCGCGACCTGGCCGGCGTCGCGTGCACCCAGCGTGACCGGGCGAGCGGTGTAGGTATCGCCGTCGCGGACGAACACCACGTCCTTGCCATCCAGCGTCTGCAGGGCCGTCAACGGCACCACGATGCTGGCCGGGGTACTGGCCACCACGATGCGCGCACGCACCGCCGCGCCCGGGCGCCACAGGCCATCGCGGTTGTCCACGCTGGCCCGCGCCACCGTGCTCTGGCTGGCCGTGGCGGTACCGGGCAGCACGCGTTCGAGCGTGGTGGTCTGGCTGACCCCATCGGTCATGCGGGTGACGGTGACCGGTACACCGGCGGTGATGTGCTGGGTGTCGGCACCGAAGATGTGCAGGTCCACCCACAGCTGCGACAGATCACCGATCTCGAACAGCACCTGCCCTTCTGCCGCCACCGCCCCCACCTGCACCAGGCGCGACAGCACGACGCCGCTGATCGGGGCGGCCACGCTGTAGGTGGTCAGGCTGAGGTTGCTGTCGATGCTGGCCAGCGGCTGGCCGGCACGCACGCGGTCGCCAACGTTGGCGCGCAGCGCACGCACCGGGCCGGGGAAGCGTGCGGTGACCTGCGCAGTGCGGCCATCCACGGGCGCCAACAGGCCCTGCACGTCGTGCTCGTCGGCAATGGTGCCGGGGCCTGCGGCGGCGCTGACGATGCCCGCGTCCCTGGCCTGCGCGGCGGTGATGGTGGTGCGCTCGGCGGCGTCTTCGTCGCCATGGTCTTCACCTTCGGCATGATCGTGGCCATCGGCGGCGGCCGACTCCGGCGGCGGTGCTTTGCCATCACACGCGGTCAGCGCGGCCAGCAGCAGGGACACGGCAGCCAGGCGGATCAGGGTATCGGAGGCCTTCATGGCAGGGTTCCTTCAGCAGGGGTGGCCAGCAGCGGCTGCCCGCTCAGGCGCTGGATTTCGATCAGGGCGGTCTGTGCCGACAGGGCGGCGTCAAGCTGGCGCTGGCGCGCCTCGATACGCATGGCCTGCAGCTGCGCCCATTCCAGGTAGCTGATGGCACCTGCACGCCAGGCGGTTTCGGCGACCTTTTCGGCTTTCTGCAGCTGCGGCAGCACGTCGCTGCCCATGCGCTGCACCTCAAGCCGCGCGGTGGCGTAGCGGCCATGCGCTTCGGCCAGAGTGGCGTACAGCTGCAGGGCGCGTGCCTCGCGTTCCACCGCGCTCATGGCCAGTTCGGCCTGCGCTGCGCGGATCTCGGGTTCAGCGCGGCGGGCACTGCCCAGCGGCATGCTGAAGCCGCCCACGAAGGCGGTGTCGCCGCGTTCGCGCTGGTGGCGCACCCCCAGCTGCCACGACACATCACTGCGCTGCTGGCTGCGCGCCAGTTGCAGCTGCGCCTCACGCACGCGCGCCTCGTTGGCGATCACCGCCAGTTCCGGCGTCTGCGCCAGCAGCGTGGCCAAGGCCTGGAACGGTTGCAGGGCCGGCAGCTGCATCGGGTCGCCGGTCACCGCCTCGAAATCCACCTCGCGCGCATTCCACAGCGCGGCCAGGGCCATGCGTGCCGCGTGCCCGGCCTGCCCGGCGCGGTCGCGGTCCAGCTCGGCCTGGGCCAGGGCCGCCTGCGCGGTCATCAGCGTCGAGGCTGGCGAAGCACCGGCCTGCAGGCGCAGGCCCGCGGCGGCCACCGCGCGGCGACGTTGTTCAATGTCGTCCAGCGCAATGCGGTACTGCGCACTGGCCGCGGAGATGGCCAGATAGCGGCGCGCGGTCTCGGCCAGCAGATCCAGGCGAGTGATCTCGCGCTGGGGGGCCAGTGCATCGAGGTTGGCCTGGGCCACGGCGCGGCGGGCATCAAGTTTGCCGCCACGCTCAAGGACACCGGCCAATGTCACCGTGGTTTCGGCGGCATCGAAACCACGGTTGGCGCCGGTACCCAGCGCATTCTCGATGTCCACGCCGAACACCAGCGCGGGTTTGAAGGCGGCGCCGTCCAGGCGCGCCTGTGCGGCCTGGCGCTGCAGCGTGGGCAGGCGCAGGTCGGGATGGGTGCGGGCGACGCGGTCGACGGCCGCGTCCAGGGTCAACGGGTCAAGCGACGATGGCGCCTGTGCGTGCACGCACGGCGCGATCGCCAGGGCCGCGAAGGCGGCCAGGCGGATCCACATGGGAAATACTCCGGAAAACGCAGGACAGGATCAGAGGGCCCGCGCATGGCGGGCGATCGATCAGGCCTGGATCGGAGGGCGCAGCAGCGATTCCAGCGGCGCGGGGCGGACGTCGGGCTCGACCGTGGTCGGCGCGGCTGCCGAAGGCGGCGTTGGCAGTTCCCAGCTGGCCAGTGCGAACGGCAGCATGCCGCCCTGCCCGTGGCAATGCCCGCAATGCACGAGCGCATGCAGCAGGCGTGCGTTGGTATCGTCCGGATCGTGCCCGGACTCGAACCCGGCCGCGTCATGCGGCGCAGCCGGATGATCCTGGTGGGCCATTTCGTGCAGTTCGCCCAGCGCCGACGCGGTGGCACCGCCCACGGTGCCGCACGCCACCACCACCAGCATCAGCAGGCGGAGCAGGAACGACGGTCGGCGGCGCACGAAGCGGAGCATCTGCCGGAATGTAGCGGCCGGTGGCGCCGTTACACAATCGCAGGGGCTCGCCGGGCATGGCCCGGCGCTACCCCTGTGTGCATTCCGGTAGCGCCGGGCCATGCCCGGCGGCGTGCCCGGTCAGGCCTTCTTCCGCTCGGCGATGTAGGCCTGGACCTGCTGTTCCAGCACCGGCAGCGGCACCGAGCCCTGCCTCAGGATCACATCGTGGAAGCCCTTGATGTCGAACCTGTCACCCAGCTCCTTTTCAGCCTGCGCACGCAGGCGCACGATGGCGATCTCGCCCAGCTTGTAGCTCAGTGCCTGGCCGGGCCAGGAAATGTAGCGGTCCACTTCGGTGGTCACTTCATGCTCGCTCAGCGCGGTGTGGTCGCGCAGGTAGGCGATGGCCTGCGCGCGGGTCCAACCCTTGCTGTGCACGCCGGTGTCGATGACCAGGCGCGCGGCGCGCCACATTTCATAGGTCAGGCGGCCGAAATCCTCGTAGGGGGTTTCGTAGATGCCCATTTCCACGCCCAGCTTCTCGCAGTACAGCGCCCAGCCTTCGCCATAGGCGGAAATGTAGGCGTTGCGGCGGAACTCCGGCAGATCCTTCTGTTCGGAGGCGATTGCGCCCTGCAGCGCATGGCCCGGGTCGGACTCATGCAGGGTCAGCGCGGGCAGGTTGTACAGGGGGCGCGAGGGCAGGTTGTAGGTGTTGACCCAGTAGGTGCCCATGCCGCCACGGCCGGCGGTCCAGAACGGCGCGATGTCCGGCGGTACCGGCACGATGGTGAAGCGGGCGCGCGGCAGGGTCATGTACTTGCCGAGCTGGCCGTCGGCACGCTTGGCGATCCAGGCAGCGTGCGACAGCAGTTCCTCCGGGGTCTTGGCATAGAACTGCGGGTCGGTGCGCAGGAAGGTCAGGAACTCGGCGAAGCTGCCCTTGAACTGCACCTGCTGGATGATGTCGTTCATCTCCTTCTGGATGCGCGCCACTTCACCCAGGCCGATGCGGTGGATCTCATCGGGCGACAGGTCCAGCGTGGTGTATTCGTGGATCTGCTGCCTGTAGAACGCCTTGCCGTCCGGCATGGCTTCGGCGGCCAGGGTGGTACGCGCCTGCGGCACGTATTCGCTGACGAAGAAGGTGCGCAGCTGCTGGAACGCCGGCACGACCTTGCCGCCGATGGCGGCGCTGGCCTGTTGGCGCAGGGCGGCCTGTTCGGCGGCCGGGATGCTGGCGGGCAGCTTCTTGAACGGCGCGTACAACGGCGAGGCGGTCGGATCCTTCAGCTCGGCAACGGTGGCGATGGACACCTCGCGGCCGTCAAGCACCGCACGCGGCACGCTGAAACCGCGCTTGAGACCGGCGCGCATGTTGTCGGTCTGCTGGCCGAAGTAACGCGGCACGTCATTCAGGCGGGCGATGTAGTTGCGGTAGTCCTGCGCGGTCTTCATCTCGCGCCGGGCCATGAAGGACAGGTTGGACCAGAACGAGGAATCCGAATTGAACGGCATCTCGTAGGTACGCAGGCGCGTTGCTTCGGCCAGGTTGAACACCTGGTCACGGTAGATCGCGTAGTTGACCTGGTTGTCGGCCGACAGCGCCTTGACGTCGATCTTCTTCAGGTCGGCCAGGGTCTGGTCCCAGACCTTGAGGCGGGCCTGCTGGGCGGCCGGGCCGACATCGGGCATGCGCGTGGCATTGGCCGGCGCATCCTCGTCCTCGCTGGCTTCGCCGCCGCCGTCCTGGCGCCACTTCCATTCCTTTTCATACAGCGCGCGGAAGGCGGCATCGGCGGGCGATTCAGCGGCCACGCTGGCCGGAGCGGCAGCGGGCGGCGCGGCCAGAGCGACCGCAGTGGGGGCGGACAGGGCAATCAGCAGAGCAACGGCGAGGCGGGTTTTCACGAGTACAGGTTCCCGGGAAGGCAGATCCCGATCATCGCACCGTGCAACGCTCATGGCATGGGACGAAGGTCCTGCCTGTGGTAGAGCCGACCGTTGGTCGGCTGCTCTTCGGCCAGCACGGAAAACCCCTGCGCTGCGCGCGATAGTCGACTGACAGTCGACTCTACCCACTGCAAGCGGCCCCGCTCTGGTAGCCGCCAACCTTGGTTGGCGCACGTGCAGACGCCGGGGTCAGAGCCCGTTCCTGCGGAACGGGATCCGACCCCAGCCCTCAATGGCTGGCCTTGTCCCGCTTCCAGCCGCGATGCTTGATGTCCAGATGCAGGCTGTACAACGCCGTGAACGCCGGGAACAGGTTCTGCAGCACGCCCACCGAATCCTGCTTGGCCGAAAACAGGAAATAGCTCAGGGTCATCAGGCTGCCGACCACGCTCATGTACCAGAACAGGCGCGGGATGACCGGCTTGCCGGCGCGCTTGGACGCCACGAACTGCACCAGCCAGCGGCCGCCGAACATCAGCGCGCCGGTGTAGCCGATCACCTTCCAGCCGGTCACATGCAGACCGGTCCAGTACAGCCAGGTCAGCGGCTGGTCGAGCCAGTGCAGCTCCAGGTCCATCAACGCTCCTCCACCGCAGTGCGCTTGCTGCGGGTGATCAGCCAGGCCACGCCGCGCAGGTCGCGGATACCGACCAGGGCACGGCCCAGGTTGTTGTACTTGGACACGCCCGCCGTGCGATGGCGGTGGTTGACCGGCACGCTGATGGTCTTCCAGCCGGCGCGCTGCATCAGCGCGGGCAGGTAGCGGTGCATGTGGTCGAAGTACGGCAGATCGAGGAAAGCCTCGCGCTCGAACAGCTTGATGCCGCAGCCGGTGTCGGGCGTATCGTCGCACAGCATGCGCGCGCGGATGGCGTTGGCCCACTTGCTGGCCCAGCGCTTGCTGCCGCTGTCCTGGCGGTTGACGCGCCATCCGGCGAACAGCTTCACCTGGGCATCGGCGCTCTGCCGCGCAGCCAGCAGCTTCGGAATATCGGCCGGATCGTTCTGGCCATCGCCATCCAGGGTGGCGATCCACGGTGCACGGGCGTTGCGCACGCCGGTACGCACCGCGGTGCTCTGCCCGCTCTGGCTGACGTGGTGCAGCACGCGCAGTTCAGGCGTGCTGGCCTTCAGGCCCTGCAGCACGGCCAGGCTGTCATCGCGTGAGTTGTCGTCCACATAGACGATCTCGAAGGGTAGACGACCGCGCAGCGCGGCAACAATTTCGCCGACCAGGGGCGCGACATTGTCGCGCTCGTTGAACACCGGGACGACAACGGAAAGCTCGGGGTGGCTCATGGGTCACTCAGCCAGCAGGGATACAAAGACCGCGCATTCTCCGAAGCCGAGGTTATCCGAAGATGAACACGGCTGCGTGAGGATGAATCATCAGGCACGGTCGCCAAAATACTCGCGGCACCACCGCACCACCGGCGGCAGGCCCAGCTCGATCGGGGTCACCGCATCGAAGCCGAAGGCCTCATGAGCGCGTCGGGTGTCGGCCATTGTGCGCACCATATCGCCCGGCTGCATCGGCTTGTAGACCTTCTGCGCGGGGCGCCCGGCGGCCTGCTCGATCACGCTGATGAAGCGCTCCAGCTCGACCGGGGTATGGTTGCCCAGGTTGAACACCCGGTGCGGCACCGGACCGTCGGCGGGGTGCGCGAGGGCGCCGAGGATACCGGCGACGATGTCGGAAACATGTGTGAAGTCGCGCTGCATGCGCCCTTCGTTGAACACATCGATCGGGCGCCCGGCCAGCACCGCGCGCGAGAACAGCAGCGGCGCCATGTCCGGCCGGCCCCATGGGCCATAGACGGTGAAGAAGCGCAGGCCAGTGGCATGCAGGCCGTACAGCTGCGCATAGGTGTAGGCCATCAGCTCGTTGGCCGCCTTGGTGGCCGCATACAGCGAACGCGGCTGGTCCACGCGCTGGTCCTCGGAGAACGGCGGTGTTGCCGAATCGCCGTACACCGAACTGCTGGAGGCGTAGACCAGATGCTGCACGCCGCGGTGGCGGCACAGCTCGAGCATGTTGACGAAGCCGATCAGGTTGCTGTCGACGTAGGCATGCGGGTTTTCCAGCGAATAACGCACGCCGGCCTGCGCGGCCAGGTGGATCACCGCCGTGGGCTGCACTTCATCGAACAGCGCGGCCAGGCCCTCGCGGTCGGTCAGGTCAAGCGTCCGCAGGTCCAGCGTGGGGCACAGCGCCGCCACGCGGTCACGCTTGATCTGCGGGTCGTAGTAGTCGTTGAAGTTGTCCAGGCCGACCACGGCCTGGCCGGCGTCCAGCAGCGCGCGGGCGGTGTAGGCACCGATGAAGCCGGCAGCGCCGGTAAGCAGGATGGTCATGGCCGGTCTCGTTCAATGCACCCCGCGGTCGTCGCAGCGGCCGACGTCACGGGGATACGCCGACCGACCTGTGCCGGGCCGCTCAGCCCTGGCGGGTGCGCAGCTTTTCCAGCACGCCGTCCAGCGTGTCCAGATCGGTGTAATGGATGATCAGCTTGCCCTTGCCGCCGCGGCCGTGGTTGATGGCCACCTTGGTGCCCAGCGATTCGGACAGCTCAGTTTCCAGCGAAGCGATGTCGGCCTGCTGCACCTTCGGCGCGGCCACCGGGCGGTTGCTCGGCACCTTGCCGGCGGCGAAGGCCTGCGCACGGCGCTCGACCTCGCGCACCGACCAGCCTTCATCGGCCGCTTCCTGGGCCAGCTTGCCGGCCAGTTCCGGGGCCAGCGTCAGCAGCGCGCGGGCATGGCCCATTTCCAGGCGGCGGGTTTCCAGCAGCAGGCGGATGGCCACCGGCAGCTCCAGCAGACGCAACAGGTTGGACACCGCCGCGCGCGAGCGGCCAACGGCCTCGGCGGCCTCGGCGTGGGTCAGGGTGAATTCGCTGATGAGACGCTGCAGCGCTTCGGCCTCTTCCAGCGGGTTGAGGTCTTCGCGCTGGATGTTCTCGATCAGCGCCATCGCGATGACGGTGCGGTCTTCCAGCTCGCGCACCACCACCGGCACTTCGTCCAGCCCCGCCAGCTGCGATGCGCGCCAGCGGCGTTCACCGGCGACGATTTCGTAGTTGCCCGCCGGCAGCTGGCGCACCAGGATCGGCTGGATCACGCCCTGCGACCTGATCGAATCGGCCAGCTCGGAGAGCTTGCCTTCGTCCATCTCGCGGCGTGGCTGGTACTTGCCCGGCTGCAGCTGGCCCACGGCCAGCTTGCGCAGCACTTCACCCGGCAGGGGTTCGATGACCGCAGTGGTGGCCTGCACTTGGCTGGCTGCGCCCTTGGGGCCCAGCAGGGCGTCCAGTCCGCGGCCGAGGCCTCGCTTCTTGGCGGCAGGCTTGCTGGTCATCAGGCAGTCTCCACGGCCTTGGCGGCCTTGTTGCGTTCGTTGTTGCGGCGGATGATCTCGCCAGCCAGGCCCAGATAGGCCACGCCGCCGCGCGAGGCGCGGTCATAGCCGACGATGCTCTGGCCGTGGCTGGGCGCCTCGGCCAGGCGCACGTTGCGCGGCACGATGGTGCGGAACACACGGTCACCGAAGTGCTCGGTCAGTTCGGCCGACACCGCGTTGGCCAGGTTGTTGCGCACGTCGAACATGGTGCGCAGCACGCCTTCGATTTCCAGCACCGGGTTGAGGTTGGTGCGCAGCGCTTCGATGGTTTCCACCAGCGCGCTCAGGCCTTCCAGCGCGTAGTACTCGCACTGCATGGGCACCAGCACCGAATCGGCGGCAGCCAGCGCATTGAGCGTCAGCAGCGACAGCGCCGGCGGGCAGTCGATCAGGATGAAGTCGTACTCGTCGCGGATCGGCGCCAGCGCGCGCTTCAGGCGCTGCTCGCGCTCTTCCTGCGCCATCAGCTGGATCTCGGCGGCGGTCAGGTCGATGTTGCCCGGCAGCAGGTCGTAGCCCTCGGCCGTGGCCACGCGCACGTCGGCGGCGTTGGCTTCGCCCAGCAGCAGATCGTAGGTGGAGGAGACCAGCTCGCGCTTGTCCACGCCACTGCCCATGGTCGCGTTGCCCTGCGAATCCAGGTCGACCAACAGCACGCGCTTGGGTGCGTTGGCCAGGGAAGCGGCCAGGTTGACGGCGGTCGTGGTCTTGCCGACGCCACCCTTCTGGTTGGCGATGGCGATGATGCGGGCCATGCGGGTGTGCCTCGTCGACGTGTGCTGGGACCGCTCATTATGCGTACAACCGGCCCCGTGCGGAAATCTGGGATCGCCAACCCGTTGTTCCGCAACGGGTCGGCGGCGCGGTTCAGGGGCCTGTCACGGTGACCAGGTGTCGTTCGCCGGCCAGGCCGGGCACGTTCAGCGGGGTCACCTCGCGCACCTGCCAGCCTGCCGGCAGGGCCGCGATCTCGTCGTGCGGGTAGACGCCCTTCATGGCCAGCAGCACGCCGCCGGGGCGCAGCAGATGGCCGCCGACGCGGACAATGCCCGCCAGCGTATCCATCGCGCGCGCGGTCAGCTGGTCGTAGCGGCCGGCCTCGTCCAATGCCTCGGCGCGCGATTCGGCCACGCGTGCATTGGCCAGGCCCAGCTGGCGCACGGCCTCGCGCATGAAGCGCGCCTTCTTGCCGTTGCTCTCCACCAGGGTGACCTGCAGGCCCGGGCAGGCGATGGCCAGCGGGATGCCGGGCAGGCCGGGGCCGGTACCGAGATCGGCCAGGCTGCCATCGGCCACGAACGGCTGCATCGCCAGCGAATCGAGCAGGTGGCGGGTGACCATTTCCTGCGGATCGCGGATGGCGGTGAGGTTGTAGGTGCCGTTCCAGCGGTGCAGCAGCGCCAGGTAACGCAGCAGCGGCGGCGCCAGTGCGGCCGCCAGGCCCAGGCTGGCCAGGCCCTGTTCCAGCGTGGAGACCACGCCGGCGGGAAGATCGTGTTCGCTCATGCCGGCATTATCGCCGGTTTTGCCCGCCGGTTCGCCGCTTCACTGCGCGGCGTCAATCGGCATGCCAGGCCAATGCCGCGCGGAACTGGCCGCTGGCCTGCCATTCGTGCAGGTGCCAGCGCGCGGCCCGGCCCAGTTCGGCGTCGCACCAGCGCAGGTGCAGGGCGCCATCGTCGCCGGGGGCCAGCTGCAGGCGGTGCAGGCCGAAGGAAATGCCCTGGCCGTGGGCCTTGAGCAGCGCTTCCTTGGCGCACCACACACGGAAGAACCAGTGTTCGCGCTCGTCGGCGGGCAGTCCTTGCAGCCAGGTCACCTCGTCGGGGTGGAAGAAGCGCTGCACGATCTCCAGCAGCCGCGGGCGCGGACGCAGCAGTTCCAGATCCACGCCCAGCCGCACGCCCTCGCCCAGCGCCACCAGCAGCACCTCGCCGCTGTGGCTCCAGCCGGTGCCGTAGTGGGCCAGTGCGCCGGCCAGTTCCGGGCGGCCCTTGTCGTCGCGCACCAGCGGCAGGGCATCGGGTTCGCCGCCCAGCGCCTGCGCCAGCACCCGCCGGGCCTGCGGCTCGCCGCGCTGGCCGGGCACATGCGGGCAGCGCCAGACCGTCACCGGGCCGAAGCGCCAGGGCCCGTCCAGGGTGGCTGGCAGGCTCATCCGCACGCGCCCATCACGGGATTGCACGACAAGTTCACGGCGGTGCGCGTCAACTGGCGCTCGTCCCTTCCCCTTGCAGAGGTTACGTTCATGGGCATCATCATCTGGCTGATCGTTGGCGGCATCGTGGGCTGGCTGGCCAGCATCATCATGCGTCGCGACGCCCAGCAGGGCATCATCCTCAACGTCGTGGTGGGCATCGTCGGCGCGCTGATTGCCGGCTTCCTGTTCGGCGGCGGCATCAACGATGCCATCACCCTGCGCACGTTCCTGTTCTCGCTGATCGGCGCGGTGATCCTGCTGGCCATCGTCAACCTGTTCACCCGCAGGAGCATACGGTGAAGCAGCGGTAGTGCCGGCCGCTGGCCGGCGGACGCATCAGCACGGGGCCCGGCATTTGTCGGGCCCCGTTCGTTCAACCGATCTCGACCCACGCCGGCGCATGGTCGCTCGGGCGTTCCCAGGTGCGCGGCTCGCGGTCGATGCCCGAGGCCACCGCGCTGCCCTTCAGTGCGTCGGACACCAGGGTCAGGTCGATGCGCAGGCCCAGGTTGCGGCGGAAACCGGCTGCGCGGTAATCCCACCAACTGAACACGCCGGCCTCGTCGTTGTGCAGGCGGAAGCCATCGTGCAGGCCCAGCTGCAGCAGCTTGTTGAGTGCGCCGCGCTCGGCGGTGGAGGTCAGGATGTGGTTCTCGTTCCAGACCTCCGGGTCGTGCACATCGCGCGCGTCCGGGGCGATGTTGAAGTCGCCCATCACGATCAGCTTCGGATGGCGCTGCAGTTCCTGCATGATCCAGGCGTGTACCGCCTCCAGCCAGCGCAGCTTGTAGTCGTACTTGTCGGTGCCGATGTCCTGACCGTTGACCACATACAGGTTGATCACCCGCAGCTCGCCGAAGGTGCCGGCGATGACGCGCTTCTGCTCGTCCTGAAAACCGGGAATGCCGATCTGCACGTCCTGCGCCGGCTCACGCGACAGCAGGGCCACGCCGTTGTAGGTCTTCTGGCCGGCGAACACGCTGCGATAGCCAGCTTCGGCCAATGCAGAATCGGGGAATTTGTGGTCCTCCAGCTTGGTTTCCTGGATACCGACGATGTCCGGGCCGAAGTCCTTCAGCCACTGCTGCAGGTGCGGCAGGCGGACATTGAGCGAATTGACGTTCCACGAGGCGATTTTCATGGGCGCATTCTACCCGGGCAGGCTGGCCCGGTCTTGCCGGCCGCTGGCCCCGGGCGGGCGGATCCGGTAGTGCCGGCCGCTGGCCGGCAACGTTCCGCCAGCACGCTGACGGCTGTTCTTCCCCCCTCCCGTACAATCCAGGCCGCCCTCCCCATCGCATGGAATCACCGTGGACGCAGATGCATTCGTCGCCAACTGGTACGCAGAAAAGGAAAGGTTGCTGTCAGCGGCCAGCATGCCCGGCACGGAATGCGAAGCAAAGATCACCGCAATGGGCCTGTCTTCCGAACAGACCGCGCAACTGCACGACCTGCTCAGGACGTTCGCCACAGACGTGATGTACACGCTGCTCCTCGGCCTGGATGGCAGCGCGT
This sequence comes from Stenotrophomonas sp. NPDC077659, assembly GCF_050268705.1. Classification (NCBI taxonomy): domain Bacteria; kingdom Pseudomonadati; phylum Pseudomonadota; class Gammaproteobacteria; order Lysobacterales; family Lysobacteraceae; genus Stenotrophomonas; species Stenotrophomonas sp. NPDC077659. Next base: position 45,958 of record NZ_JBNNHG010000013.1, read on the forward strand.
CGCTGGGCAATGACCAGCGCAGCTACACGTTGCTGGATGAGGATGGCTCTGTCATCGCGAAGGAGGGCGACTTGGAAGCCGCCGCCTACGCATGGTTCCAGGAACGCCGAGCTCCGCGCCGGTAGTGGCGGCCGCTGGCCGGCAATCCCATGAACCCTCGGCCGGGATGCAGTTGCCGGCCAGCGGCCGGCACTACCGCAGCAGCAGCTTCAACAACCCCGCAATCTTCGAATACGGCGGCCGCAGCCGGTCACTGGCTGCCCAGCGCGACTGCCACAGCACCGGCAGCTGCTTGCTCATCGCATCGAACCCGGCCCGGCCGTGGTACGCGCCCATGCCGCTGGCCCCCACCCCGCCAAACGGCAGGCCATCGGCGGCGAAGTGCAGCAGGGTGTCGTTGACCGTCACCCCACCGGCCACCACCTGGCCGAGGATGCGCTCCACCGTCGCCGTGTCGTGGCTGAAGGGATACAGCGCCAGCGGCCGGTCGCGGGACAGCACGTCGGCCAGCGCGGCATCCAGGTCCGGGTAGGCCCGCACCGGCAGGATCGGCCCGAAGATCTCCTCGCGCATCAGGTCCAGGTCATCCGGCGGGTCCAGTACCACGGTCGGTACCAGCAGGCGTTCGCGGTCGGCACGTGCCTCATCGACCTGCGCCAGCGGAATCACCGGCGCGCCGCGCTCGCGTGCCTGCGCCAGATAGCCCTGAAGGCGCTGGTACTGGCCGTCGTTGATGATGCGCGTGTAGTCGTCGGCATTGCTGAAATCGCCATAGCGCTCGCGCACCTGCTGCTGCAACGCCTGCACCAACTCGCGCTGGCGTGCGGTGTCGATCAGCACGTAATCCGGCGCAATGCAGGTCTGGCCTGCGTTGAACCACTTGCCGGTGGCCAAGCGTGCGGCGGCTTTGTCCAGCGGGAAATCGCGGCAGACGATGGCCGGGGACTTGCCGCCCAGCTCCAGCGTCAGCGGTACCAGATGCTCGGCCGCCGCCGCCATCACCTTGCGCCCCACGGCGGTCGAGCCGGTGAACAGCAGATGGTCCAGCGGCAGCGAGGACATCGCCGCCGCCACGTCCGCCCCGCCCTGCACCACTGCCACGCGCTCGGGTGGAAACACGCTGGCCAGCAGGTCGGCCAGGAACGCGCTGGTGCGTGGGGTGTGTTCAGAGGGTTTGAGCAGCACGTGGTTGCCGGCGGCGATGGCCGTGACCAGCGGCACCAGTGCCAAGGTCACCGGGTAGTTCCAGGGTGAGATCACCCCGACCACGCCCAGCGGCGTCGGTCGCAACTGCGCGCGCGCCGGCCACAGCTTCCAGCCGGCCGATGCAGGCTGCGGTTTCGACCAGCGGCGCAGGTGACGGCGCAGGTGGTCGATGGCCGACAGCACGCTCATGCCATCGGCCAGCTTCGATTCGACAGGGGCGCGGTGGCCGAAGTCTTCGGCGATGGCCTGGGCCATGTCATCCATGCGCGCCTTCAGCGCCTCGCGCAGGCGGCGCAGATCGGCCTCGCGCTGGTCAAGCGAAGGGCGCTGGGCCTGCCAGGCGCTGCGCAGGGTGTGCAGGATGGCGGGGAGGTCGGCCGAGGCGATGATGGTCATGGGCCGACTATACGGGCTGCGGGATCGCGCAACCGTCGTCTCGATGGGAGGGGCAACTGCGCCGGGCAACGGTAGAGTCGACCGTTGGTCGACTATCGCGCGGAGCGCGGGGTTTTCAACAATCCCGCCAAGTGCAGTCGACCAACGGTCGACTCTACCCCCGTTCCCACAAGCAGAAAGGCCGCGGTCTGCACCGCGGCCTTTCCTTCATTGCATGGAACCCACCGGTTATTTGGTGATGTCCACGTCCTTGGTCTCACGCAGGAACAGGCCACCGATCACCACCGACATCAGCGCGATGATGATGGGGTACCACAGGCCGTAGTACAGGTTGCCGGTACCGGCCACCAGCGCGAAGGAGATCGCCGGCAGGAAGCCACCGAACCAGCCGTTGCCGATGTGGTACGGCAGCGACATCGAGGTGTAGCGGATGCGGGTCGGGAACAGTTCGACCAGGTAGGCGGCGATCGGGCCGTAGACCATGGTCACGTACAGCACCAGCAGCCACAGCATGAAGATCGTGCCGGCGTAGTTGATGCGCGAACCATCGGCCTTGGCCGGGTAGCCCGCCGTGGTCAGCGCGGTCTTCAGTTCGGCACCGAAGGCATCGGCCTTGGCCTTGCCTTCTTCCTTGGTCAGGCCGGCAGCCTCGTACGAGGTGACGCTGGCGCTGCCCACGTTGACCATGGCCAGCGAACCGGCAGCGGCCGGCTGCACGTCATACGGCACGCCCGCCTTGGTCAGCGCGGCGGTGGCCACGTCGCAGGAGCTGGTGAACTTGCGCAGGCCCACCGGATCGAACTGGAACGAGCAGGTGTTCGGATCGGCGACCACCAGGGCCGGCGAGCTGCTGCGGGCTTCTTCGATGGCCGGGTTGGCGAAGTGGGTCAGGCCCTTGAAGATCGGGATGTAGGTGACGGCGGCCAGCAGGCAGCCGGCCAGGATGATCTTCTTGCGGCCGATACGGTCGGACAGCCAGCCGAAGAAGATGAAGAACGGCACGCCCAGCGCCAGCGCGGCGGCGATCAGCAGGTAGGACGTGGTGGCATCGACCTTCAGCATGCTGCTCAGGAAGAACAGTGCATAGAACTGGCCGCCGTACCAGACCACGGCCTGGCCGGCCGCAGCACCCAGCAGCACCAGCAGCATCAGCTTCAGGTTGCCGCCCTTGAGGCTGTCACGGAACGGGGTCTTGGAACCCTTGCCTTCCGACTTCATCTGCTGCTGGGCGTGTCGGTGTGGATCCGCCTGCAGCTGAGCGAATCGCCGCTGT
>NZ_JBNNHG010000014.1:0-48281 GCF_050268705.1 Stenotrophomonas sp. NPDC077659
AGAACTTCTGTGCGGCCACCTGGAAGGAATCGATCAAGCCGCTGGTAGCCGCCGGTTACCGGGTCATCGCACCGGACCAGGTGGGCTTCTGCAAAGCCAGCAAGCCCGAGCGCTATCAATACTCGTTCGGCCAACTGGCGGCCAACACCCATGCGCTGCTGCAGCAGCTGCAGTTGGGCGACGTGCCAGTGCATCTGGTCGGCCACTCGATGGGCGGCATGCTCGCCATCCGCTACGCGCTGATGTACCCGCAGGACCTGCGCAGCCTGTCGCTGGTCAATCCGATCGGCCTGGAAGACTGGAAGGCACTGGGCGTGCCCTGGCGCAGCGTCGACGAGTGGTATGCCGGCGAACTGAAAACCAGCTATGACAGCATCCGCCGCTACCAGCTGGAGGTCTACTACGACGGCCAGTGGAAGCCCGACTACGAGCACTGGGCGCGCATGCAGTCAGGCATGTACGAGGGTGATGGCAAGCAGGCCGTGGCCTGGAGCCAGGCCCTGACCTCGGACATGGTGTTCAACCAGCCGGTAATCTACGAACTGAAGCACCTGCAGGTGCCGACCGCGTTGTTCATCGGCCAGAAGGACCGCACTGCCATCGGCCGTGACCGCGCCTCGCCCGCGCTGAAGGCCACGCTGGGCGATTACCCCGCGCTGGGCAAGGCAGCCGCCGCGGCGATTCCCGGCGCAACCCTGGTCGAGTTCGCCGGGCTGGGGCACTCGCCGCAGGTGCAGGATCCCAAGCAGTTCAACGCGGCGTTGTTGCAGGTGCTGAAGACGCGTTGACCTGCCGGGTGCCCTTGTAGAGCCGAGCCCATGCTCGGCTCATCGCGCGTGACCGGCGACGTCAAGCACAGCCGAGCATCGGCTCGGCTCTACGAAGCTGCAGATCTATGGACGGTAGCGCCGGGCCGTGCCCGGCGAGCGCAGCGGCATGCGGTCAACCCGCAATCCGCAACACGTCGTCCAGCAGCGCCGCAGCGGTGACTTCCGCACCCGCACCCGGCCCCTGGATCAGCAGCGGCTGCTGGCGGTAGCGATCGCTGTGGATGGCCACGCGATTGTCCGTACCCGCCCCCTGCGCCAGTGGATGATCGGCCGGCAGTTCGCGCAGTCCCACCTGTGCGCCACCGGCATCGACACGACCGACGAAACGCAGCACGCGGCCCTGCGCGTGCGCCTGCTGCCAGCGCGCCTGCAGCGGGGCGTCCAGTTGTTCCAGCCCGGCCAGTGCCTCCGCCAACGGCACGTCTGCAAGCGCCGCCGGCACCAGCGGCTCCACCTGCACGTGCGCGGCATCCAGCGCCAACCCGCTGCTGCGGGCCAGGATCAGCAGCTTGCGCCGCACGTCTTCACCCGACAGATCTACGCGTGGGTCAGGTTCGGTATACCCGGCCGCCAGCGCGTCGCGCACGGCCGCCGAGAACGGTGATTGCCCGTCGTAGCGATGGAACAACCAGGCCAGCGAACCAGACAGCACGCCCTCGATGGCATGGATGTGGTCGCCACCCGCCACCAGCGCGCGCAGGCTGCTCAACAACGGCAGGCCCGCGCCCACCGTGGCGCTGTCACCGTAGCGCGCACCGGTATCGGCGCAGCGCTCGGCGATGGCCTGCGCACGCGCCAGCTGCGCACCGCGGCCCAGTTTGTTGGCCGTCACCACGTGTACGCCACGGGCGAGCCAATGCACATGGCGTGCGGCCACGTCCTCGCTGGCAGTGGCATCGACCACCACATCGCCCCGTTCCAGCCCTTCAGTGCTGGCCCATGGCGGCGAATTCTGCCCATCGCGCGGCGCACGCCGGGCCAGTTCCAACGGCAGTGCCAGGTCGCGATCAATGGCCAGTGCCGTGCGCGAATTGGCCAGCCACTGCACGCTGGGCAGTTCCAACCCGCGCGCATGCAGGGCCTGGTAACGCTGTACGAAGGCGGTACCCACCGTGCCGGTCCCGAGCAGGGCCAGGCGCCCCCCACCGAGGGCCGGAATGTCAGCGGCCAGCGCGCTCATGCATCCACCACCTGTTTGCGGCGCACGGCAGCGCCGATCACCGCTTCGGCACGCTGCAGGGCCGCGTCGAGATCGGCCAGCAGGTCACGCTCGGCCTCGATGCCCACCGACAGGCGCAGCAGGCCTTCGCTGATGCCAGCGGCAGCACGCGCCTCGGCCGTCATCGCCGCATGGGTCATGGTGGCCGGGTGCGCGACCAGGCTTTCCACGCCGCCCAGCGATTCGGCCAGGGTGAAGCAGCGCAGGCCATCGACGAAGGCGCGCACCGCTGCATGCGGATCGTCGCCTTCGCAGTCAGCCAGTTCGAACGACAGCATCGCGCCGAAACCACTCTGCTGGCGCGCGGCGATGGCGTGGCCGGGGTGGTCTGCCAGGCCCGGGTAGTAGACGCGCGCCACCGCCGGGTGTGCATCCAGCAGGGCCACGATCGAGGCCGTGTTTTCCTGGTGCACGCGCAGGCGCGCATCCAGCGTGCGCAGGCCGCGCAGGGTCAGGAACGCATCGAACGGCGAACCGGTCAGGCCCAGCGCGTTGCCCCACCACACCAGCTGTTCGTGCACCGCCGGGTCTGCCGCGATCACCGCACCGCCCACTACGTCACTGTGGCCGTTGATGTACTTGGTGGTTGAATGCAGCACCACATCGGCACCGAAAGACAGCGGCTGCTGCAGCGCCGGCGACAGGAAGGTGTTGTCCACCACGACCTTCGCACCCGCCTTGTGCGCGGCATCGATGACGAAACGCAGATCGGTGATGCGCAGCAGCGGGTTGGACGGGGTTTCCACCAGCACCAGCGTCGGCTGGGTAGCCAGCGCCTGCGCCAGCGCGCGCGGGTCGGTCAAGTCGGCAGTCACCAGTTCAAAGTGCCCCTTCTTCGCCAGCGCGTTGAACAGGCGCCAGCTGCCGCCGTAGGCATCGTGGGGCACGACCAGCGTGTCGCCCGGCTGCAGCAGGGCGTTCAGCACCAGGTTGATCGCGCCCATGCCGGTGGCGGTGATCACGCCGCCCGCGCCGCCTTCCAGTTCGGCCAGCGCTTCACCCAGCAGGTCGCGGGTGGGGTTGCCGCTGCGCGTGTAGTCGTACTGGCGCTTGTTGCCAAAGCCCTCGAAGCTGAAGTTGGACGACAGCACGATCGGCGGGGTGACCGCGCCATGTGCGGTGTCACGATCAATGCCGGCGCGGACAGCGGCAGTGGTGCGGCTACAGGACGGCTCGTTGGCGTGCAGGCTCATACGGACTCTCCAGAAGTGCGGAAGGCGGTGGCGAGGATCGCGTCGATGCGATCGGTTTCCTTGAGGAAGGCGTCGTGGCCGTAGGGCGAGCGCAGCACGCGCAGGCTGCCGCGCGGGCCCAGCCCTTCGACCAGGCCCACCAGGTCGGCCAGCGGCACCAGGCGGTCGCCTTCCACGGCCACCACCACGGTGGGCGGCAGGATGGCGGCGGGATCCACGCGGTGCAGGTCGATCGATTCGGACAGGCGCAGGTAGGCAGTCACCGGCGTGCGCGCCACGTACTGCGCACCGGCGGCATCGAGGTAGTCTTCGGCGGCCACACGTACGCGGCCATTGACCACCTCCGGCGCGGCATCGAAGCGCTCGCCGAATTCTTCCGGCGTGCGGTAGCTGAGCATGGCGAACTGCCGGGCCAGCGCCAGCCCGTGGTCTTCGCCGCACTGCAGTTGGCCCAGCGCAACGGCACGGCGCTGCAGGGCACGCCAGGCGGCGGCGTAAGGGTGCGGACGGTGTGCGCCACTGGCCAGGACCAGCTGGCGCACGCGGCGGCGGTGGCGGATGGCGAACTGCTGGCCAACCAGCGCGCCATAGGAATAGCCAACGAAGGCCTTCAGCGTGCGGATGCCGAGATGGTCCAGCAGCAACGCCAGCGCATCGGCCTGGTCGGCGGTATCGATCGGCACGTCCAGCGCGCCGTCAGCGCCGATGAAATCAAAGGCCAGTACACGCAGCTGCTGCGGATCCAGCGCGCGGCCGTTGCCGACCAGGCCTTCGGCCCAGCCCTTTTCGCTGAACTGTGCATTTGACGCAACATGGCGATGGGCGGAAATGCCACCGGCCAGCACCACCACCGGCGCGTCGGCCGGCCCCACCCACTCGTAGCGCAGGCGCACCGGGCTGGCCCCGGCGTGGCGCATCGACAGCACGGCGGCGAACTCGCCGCGCTCGGCGTGCACACGGTCATCGACCGGCACGCTGACGGGGACAAAGGGTTCGGGGCGGGCGGCAGTGCTGGGGGCGAAGCTCATGGCAGGATCCGTGTGGGAAATCGGCCATCGAGCCTTCGCGGGGCTCGCGTTCGAGATGCACGTGCGGTGCATGGTTCGAACCATCTTCCGGTGGACGCCACGGTCCCCGCAGGATTTGGCACCTACGCAGACGCTTTCGCTTCTGCGGGCTGCCCCGGCTTCAAAGGGCCTGTCCCTCTGCCGGTCTCGATGGTGAAGCCACGATGCCAGCCCTTTCCGGCCCTGTCAATCCCTTCATGCGGATAAAGCGATGGAATAAATGAATTCCCATTCCGGGAACGGGTGCCGGCTCTCATGTCCAGGATCCGGTAGAGTCCCCAGCGCCCTTTCCGCTGGATCGATCGATGCCCCGCCTGCCCCTGTCCTGCCTGCTGCTGCCCCTGCTGGCAAGCGCAACCGCACACGCCAGCGACTGGCGCCAGGGCTGGGGCCTGGTGCCGAAGGCAGATGTGGCCGCCCGCAGTGACGACGCCCCGCTGGCCGCACCGACCACTCGGCTGCAGCTGCAGGCGATGGGGGGGCAATGGCAGGCGCGCATCGACAATCCGCTGGCCGGCCCGGTGCAGATCGAGCTGCGGCCGGCACCGGGCGCCGCCATTGAAGGCCTGCCGCTGCGGTCCCTGGTCCAGGGCGGTGGCAGCTTGGTGGTCGGCCACCTGCCGGCCCCTGCCGATGGCCGCAGCCTGGAGGTACGCCTGCAGTCGGTGCCGGGCAACCCCGCCGCGCAGGCCGAGGACGTGGCCTACCGGCTGCCGTTCGAAGCGTCGCAGCTGCGCGTGGACCAGGCCCCGAACGGACGCTTCAGCCACCACGATGAAGAGAACCGCGACGCGGTGGATTTCGCCCTGCCCGAGGCCACCCTGGTGATGGCCGCGCGCGAGGGCACGGTGATGCAGGTGCAGGACGGCTTCAAGGCCAATGGCCAGGACCGCGAACGCGATGGTGGCCGCGCCAACTTCATCCGCATCCTGCACAGCGACGGCAGCATGGCGCTGTACGGCCACCTGCAGGCGGGCGGCATGCGTGTGCGGGCTGGCCAGACGGTGCAGGCCGGGCAGCCCATCGGCCTGTCCGGCAACAGCGGCTACAGCACTGCCCCGCACCTGCACTTCGTGGTCCAGGTCAACCGCGGCATGGGCCTGCGCTCGGTGCCGGTGCGTATTTTCACCGCGCAGGGCGCGCTGCAGTTCGCCCGCCAGGGCGACGCCGATGGCGGCACCGGACGCTGACCGGCCCCGGCCGGTATAATCGGGCGCTTATCTCTTTGAAAAGCGCCCCGGGCGGGCGCCACTGCCATGTCCGAAGTCGCCAACGAAGCGTCGCGTCGCCGCACCTTCGCCATCATTTCCCACCCTGACGCCGGCAAGACCACGCTGACCGAAAAGCTGTTGCTGTTCGGCGGCGCGATCCAGATGGCCGGTTCGGTGAAGGGCCGCACGGCGGCCCGCCACGCCACCTCCGACTGGATGGCGCTGGAAAAGGAGCGCGGCATCTCCGTCACCTCCTCGGTGATGCAGTTCCCCTATGAAGGCAAGATCGTCAACCTGCTCGACACCCCCGGCCACGCCGACTTCGGCGAGGACACCTACCGCGTGCTGACCGCGGTGGACTCGGCGCTGATGGTGATCGACGTGGCCAAAGGCGTGGAAGAGCGCACCATCAAGCTGATGGAAGTGTGCCGCCTGCGCGACACCCCCATCATGACCTTCATCAACAAGCTCGACCGCGAGGGCAAGGACCCGATCGAGCTGCTGGATGAAGTGGAAACCGTGCTGGGCATCCAGTGCGCCCCGGTCACCTGGCCGATCGGCATGGGCCAGCGCCTGAAGGGCGTGGTGCACCTGCTGACCGGCGAAGTGCATCTGTACGAGCCGGGCCGCAACTTCACCCGCCAGGATTCGACCATCTTCCCGTCCATCGATGCGCCCGGCCTGGCCGAAAAGATCGGTGCACAGATGCTGGCCGAGCTGCGCGACGAACTGGAACTGGTGCAGGGCGCCAGCCACCCGTTTGACCTGGACGCCTACCGCGCCGGCAAGCAGACCCCGGTGTTCTTCGGCTCGGGCGTGAACAACTTCGGCGTGCAGCCGCTGCTGGACTTCTTCGTCGAGCACGCACCGCCGCCGCAGGCGCGCACCACCACTGGCCGGATCATCGCGCCGGAAGAGAACAAGCTCAGTGGCTTCGTGTTCAAGATCCAGGCCAACATGGACCCGCAGCACCGTGACCGCGTGGCCTTCATGCGCATCTGCTCGGGCCGCTTCACGGCCGGCATGAAGACCTTCCACGTCCGCACCGGCAAGGACATGAAGCTGGCCAACGCGCTGACCTTCATGGCCAGCGACCGCGAAATCGCCGCTGAAGCGTGGCCGGGCGATGTCATCGGCATCCACAACCACGGCACCATCTCCATCGGCGATACCTTCACCGAAGGCGAAGCGGTCACCTTCACCGGCATTCCGAACTTCGCCCCGGAACTGTTCCGCCGCGCCCGCCTGCGCGATCCGCTCAAGCTCAAGCAGCTGCAGAAGGGCCTGGCCCAGCTGTCCGAAGAAGGCGCGACCCAGTTCTTCCGCCCGCTCACCAGCAATGACCTGATCCTGGGTGCGGTGGGCGTGCTGCAGTTCGACGTGGCCGCCTACCGCCTGAAGGACGAGTACGGCGTGGAAGCGACCTTCGAACCGGTCAGCGTCACCACCGCGCGCTGGGTCCACTGCGGCAACGAGAAGAAGCTGGAAGAGTTCCGCGAGAAGAACGCGCTGAATCTGGCCCTGGACGCCGCCGGCCACCTGGTCTACCTGGCACCGACCCGGGTGAACCTGCAGCTGGCCCAGGAACGCGCCCCGGACGTGCGCTTCTCGGCCACCCGCGAAGCAGCGCACACCGTCTCGGTGGGTTGAAAGCCAGGGGTCGGATCCGCGCCCGGTAGATCCACGCCATGCGTGGATGGGCGCGGATTCATCCACCATACGGTGACGGGGGTGCAAGCAACCGCCATCGCGGCGATGATAGGGGGGCTGCGGGTCCCCCTCCCCGCGAATCACGTCATCGCCATGTCTTCCACGACCGTTGCTTCCATCCGTGAAGAAATCGCCAGTGCCCTGACCCACGGGCTGGGCGCTGTGTTCGCGCTGGCCGCCAGCGCCGTCCTGATCACCCTGGCCGCCATCTACGGCGACGGCTGGCAGCTTGCCAGCGCCATCGTGTTCGGTATCGCCCTGTTGCTGCTGTACACCGCCTCCACGCTGTACCACGCCATCCAGCACCCCACCGCCAAGGGTCGGCTGAAGGTCTTCGACCATTGCGCGATCTATGTGCTGATTGCCGGCACCTACACTCCGTTCACCCTGATCGGCCTGCGCGGCCCGTGGGGCTGGGGGCTGTTCACGGCCATCTGGGCGCTGGCGCTGGGCGGAGTGGTGTTCAAGCTGTTCTACACCGGCCGCTTCAAGGCACTGTCCACCGGCATCTATATCGCGATGGGCTGGCTGGTGATCGTGGCGATCAAGCCGATGTGGGCCTCCATCGACGGCGGGACCCTGGCCTGGCTGTTCGCCGGCGGCCTGTCCTATACGCTCGGCACCTACTTCTACCATCGCGAATCGATCCCCTATTCGCACGCGATCTGGCACCTGTTCGTGATCGGCGGCAGCGTCTGCCACTTCGTCGCGGTGACCATGCAGGTGCTGTAAACCGGCCCCCCGGCGCCGATGTGCACGCCATGCACATGGACGCTTCGCATGCCGTGCACCCGGATGGGGCAACCATGGCAGCGTGAATGCTGCCCCTTCCCCTGCTGCGCCGCGCAGTTCGCGCTGGCGCCTCCGCCGTCCCGGCCGCCGCGGCCAGCGCTGGCTGGCCGTTCTGGTGTTCCTGCTGGCCGCGATCCTGGTCCTCATCGCGCTGTGGGACTGGAACTGGTTCAAGGGCCCGGTGGAGCGCGCGGTGCAGGCCCGCACCGGCCGCGCGCTGCACATCGGCCACCTGGACGTCGACCTCGGCCGTACCAGCACGATCCGCGCCGATGCGATCACCTTCGCCAATGCCACCTGGTCGAAACAGGCCAACATGGCCAGTGCCGACCGCGTGGAAATCGATGTGCGGGTCTGGCCGCTGCTGCGCGGCAGCATCCAGCTGCCGGAAGTGCGTCTGACCCGCCCGGACGTCCTGCTGGAAACCGCACCGCGCAAAGGCGAGGCAGGCAACTGGGATTTCCTGCCGGCCAGCGATGGCAGCAGCACACTGCAACTGAAAGGCCTGCGCATCGACGACGGCCGGCTGCAGTTCCTGGATGCACTGGGCCGCACCGACATTCGCGTGGGCGTGCGCAGCGGTGACCCGAAACAAGCCGATGCTGCCCCGCCCCTGCTGGTGAAAGGCCAGGGCCGCTGGCAGGGCAATCCGTTCACGCTGAGTGGCGGCACCGAATCACCGCTGCAGCTGACCGACAGCGCGCATCCGTTCCGCATCCACCTCGATGGCCGCGCCGGGGCGACCCACGCCGTCGCCACCGGCACGCTGACCAATCCCTTCGCACTGCAGGTGTTTGACCTGCAGTTCGCGCTCAGCGGCCAGGACTTGGCCGATCTCTATCCGCTGCTGGGCATCGCCATCCCGCCCTCGCCGCCATATGCCCTCAATGGCCGGCTCAAGCGCGACCACAACGTGTGGCGCTATGACGGATTCACCGGCAAGGTCGGCGACAGCGATCTCGGCGGCAACCTGCAGTTCGAGGTGGGCCGTGACCGCCCACGCCTGACCGCCACGCTGGAATCGCGCCGGCTGGATTTCGACGATCTGGCCGGTTTCGTCGGTGCGCCGCCGAAGACCGGTGGCGGCGAGACCGCCAACGCCGAGCAGAAGGCCCAGGCCGCCCAGGTCGCGGCCAGCCCGCGCGTGCTGCCGGACACGCCTTACAACCTGGGCAAGCTGCGTGCGATGGACGCCGATGTGCGCTGGAAAGCGCACCGCATCAATGCGCCATCTCTGCCGCTGGATGACATGGACGCACACCTGCTGCTGGATGACGGCGTGCTGCGTCTGGACCCGCTGAACTTTGGCGTGGCCGGTGGCGACATCCGCAGCACGATCCGCATGGATGCGCGCCAGCCGCAGATCGCCACGGCGCTGAAAGCCAGCGTGCGCGGCGTGCAGCTGGGCCAGCTGTTCCCCGACGCGAAACTGGCCGAGCAGGCCAAGGGTGGCATTGGCGGCAACATCGACCTCAGCGGGCGCGGCAATTCCATCGCCGCGATGCTGGGCAGCAGCAGCGGCAGTGTCGGCCTGGCGATGGGCCGCGGGCATGTCGGCAACCTGGTGATGGAACTGGCCGGCCTGGACATCACCGAGTCGCTGAAGTTCCTGGTCGCCGGCGACAGGCAGATTCCGCTGCGCTGCGCCTTCGCCGATTTCGGCGTGCGCGATGGCCTGATGACCAGCCAGGCGCTGGCGGTGGATACCACCGACACGATCATCATCGGCGAGGGCACGGTGAGCCTTCGCGATGAGCGGCTGGACCTGCTGCTGAAGCCGCGGCCGAAGGACAAGAGCATCCTGGTGCTGCGCTCGCCGCTGCGTATCGGCGGCACGTTCAAGGATCCCTCATTCCGACCTGACTTCAAGGCACTCGGCGTACGCGGCGTGGTGGCCCTGGCACTGGGCAGCATCGCCCCGCCGGCCGCCCTGCTGGCCACGATTGAAACGGGGCCGGGCAAGGATGCCAGCTGCGGCGGGCAGTACGCGAAGTAGGTTTACAGCGTTGTTCGCGGCGCCTCTGTTGATCCTGGTGTGAGTGGGACGGGTTTACGGCGTGTCCTGACTGGCCCACCCGTCCCACTCCTGACAGTTTCCTGCGCGCGCGGAACGAGAGCGGGAATTCACAAGAAAGAAGCAAAAAGCAGAATCAAAAGCTGTGCCAACCAAGGTTGGCAGCTACGAGGAGCGGGTGATCAGCACTGAAACGCTCCGCGCGCGCGGGAACGTGTCTGGAGGCGGAGGGCATGGCCGTGCAGGACCGTAGGCGCCACGGACGGCGCCTACGAGCTACATGGACGTATTTACCGCGTGTCCTGCACGGCCATGCCCTCCGCCTCCCCACGCATCAGGAAGGCGCTGCAGTTGCTCTAGATCTGGCCGTCAGCTTTTAGCGGGCCGGCGGGCTGCAAGCCCGCCAGCGAAAAACTCACCCCGCCACGATGTACTGCTGCAGGTGATCCAACTCCCGCCGCTGCGCGTCGATCACCGCTTTGACCAGATCACCGATGGAGATCACGCCCAGCACCGACCCACCGTCCACCACCGGCAGATGGCGGATGCGGTAGTCGGTCACCAGTTGCAGGCAGTGCTCCACCTGCTCGCCCGGTGACACCGTCACCACCTTTGCCGTCATGATCTCGGACACGGCGGTATCGCGCGAAGAGCGATCATGCAACACGATCTTGCGCGCGTAGTCGCGCTCGGAAAGGATGCCGACCAGTCGCGGCCCCTCCATCACCAGCACCGCGCCGATGCCCTTCTCAGCCATCAGCCGGATCGCATCGATCACCGCCGCGCCGGGCGCGACCGCATGCACTTCAGGGGACTTGCCGTCCAACAGTTGCCGTACCGTCGTCATCTGCCTGCCCTCCCAGGGTGGGTTGCAGGGCCGAGTCTGCCACGGAAGGTGCCAGCCACGCGTCAACCAGGTAGAGCGGCCGCTGCTTGGATTCCTCGTACAGGCGGCCCAGGTATTCGCCGATCAGGCCCAGGGCGATCAACTGCACGCCGCCCAGGAACAGGATGACCGCCATCATCGTCGGCCAGCCCGCCACACGGTCGCCATACAGGGCCGCCTTGAGGATCACCCACACGCCGAACACGAACGCCGCCGCCGCCGTCGCCAGGCCCAGGTAAGTCGCTGCCCGCAGCGGCACCGTGGAAAACCCGGTGATGCCCTCCAGCGCGAAATTCCACAGCCGCCACAAGCTGAAGTTGCTGCTGCCCGCCACCCGCGCGTGGCGATGGTAGGGCACCGCCACGCGACGGTACCCCACCCAGCTGAAGAGTCCCTTCATGAAGCGATGCCGCTCGCGCATCTCGCGCAGCGCGCTCAGTGCCCTCGAGGACAGCAGGCGGAAGTCACCGGTGTCGGCCGGAATCGGCGTGCGCGACAAGCGCCCGATCACCCGGTAGAAGATGGCTGCGGTAGCGCGCTTGACCCAGCTCTCGCCGTCACGCACCAGGCGCGTGCCATAGACGTTGTCATAGCCTTCGCGCCAGCGCGCGACAAACTGCGGTACCAGCTCCGGCGGATCCTGGCCGTCGGCATCGAGAATCATCGCCGCGCCCTCGCGCACCAGGTCCAGGCCGGCGGTCAGTGCCGCCTCCTTGCCGAAGTTGCGCGAGAGCTTGAGTGCCGACACGCGCGCATCGGCCTGTGCCAGACCGGCAATGACCTCCCAGGTTCCATCCTGGCTGCCGTCATCCACATACAGGATGTGGCCTTCGACATCGCCCAGATCGTCCAGCACCGCACATAGCCGGGGATGCAGCCAGGGCAGCGCCTCGGCTTCGTTGTAGGCGGCGATGACCAGAGTGAGGCGTTCGCGTGTCATGAATGGATTGTACGTGGCTGGCGGGCCTGCAGCCCGCCGACCCGCCTTTCGAAGCCAGAGCTCAAGAGCAGCGCCTTCCTGATGCGTGGGGAGGCGGAGGGCATGGCCGTGCAGGACACGCGGTAAATACGTCCATGTAGCTCGTAGGCGCCGTCCATGGCGCCTACGGTCCTGCACGGCCATGCCCTCCGCCTCTGGACACATCAGCGCGAGCGCGGTGCGTACGCGCGCGTCTAACCGCTCCTGGTAGGTGCCAACCTTGGTTGGCAACAGCTTTTGATTCTGCTTTTTGCTTTTGAATTCCCGCCCTCGTTCCGCGCGCGCAGGAAACTGTCCGGAGCCGGAGCAGGGCGGCAGGCAGGACCGTGAGGCGCATGGATGCGCCGCCCGAGCCTACAGGGACGTATTTACGGCGTGTCCTGCCTGTCGCCTTGCTCCGGCTCTAGGCACGGAAAAAGAAGGCGCCGCAGAACGATCCCGAACTATTCCTCCAGATACCCCGCCCCGCCCAGTTGCCGCGCCTGGCGCTGGATCCACGCCGCCCGCCGCTGCACGTACGGCCCCGGCTTGGCCGCGCTGTAGCGCCGCGGCGCTGGCAGCACCGCCGCCAGCCGCGCGCTCTCGCCCGGGGCCAGCCGCGATGCATCCTTGCCCCAGAACTGCTGCGCCGCCGCCTGCGCGCCGTACACGCCGTCGCCGAATTCGGCGATGTTGGCGTACATCTCGAGAATGCGCTCCTTCGGCCAGAACGCCTCGATCAGCACCGTGTACCAGACCTCCAGCCCCTTGCGGATCCAGCTGCGGCCCTGCCACAGGAACAGGTTCTTGGCCACCTGCTGGCTGATCGTGCTGGCCCCGCGCAGGCGCCCGCCGCGGGCGTTGTGGTCGCGCGCCTTCTCGATGGCCTGCAGGTCGAAGCCGTTGTGGTCGGGGAAGCGCTGGTCCTCGGCCGCCACCAGCGAAATCGGCAGGCTGGGCGCCATCCGGTCCAGGTCGCGCCACTGGTAGTGCAGCCGATAGCTCCAGTCCCCCTCGCCCAGCGCCTCGCCGTAGCGCCACAGCATCACCGTGGAGATGGGCGGGTCGATGAACCGCAGCACCAGTACCTGCAGGCAACTGAAGCCCACGAACAGCACCGGCAGCCACAGCAGCCGCTTCCAGTGCCAGCGCCGGGGGGCCGGCGTGTCCGCCACGGCCTCCACCTTGTTCTGTTCTCCCCCTGCCCCCATTACTGGTGCATCCTTCTCATGCCTGGTTGTCGGCGCATTATCCGGCAACCGCCTCTGTTTACGCGCGATGTGAGCCGATGACCGCCCAATCCGATTCCCTGATCCGCTTCCTGCTGCCCGACGCCGGTGTCCGTGGCGTCCACGTGCAACTGCAGGCCACCTGGCAGGAAATCCTGTCCCATGCCGTCTACCCGGACAACGCGGCCGAACTGCTCGGCGAGGCCTGCGTGGCCTCGGCCCTGTTCACCGGCCACACCAAGGTCGACGGGCGCCTGTCGATCCAGCTGCGCAGCAGCACCGGCCTGCGGACCCTGTTCGCCGAATGCACTGCCGCCGGCACCCTGCGCGGCATCGCCCAGCTGGCCGACGGTGCCGATGCGCCGCGCGACCTGTCCAGCCTGGGCAGCGATGCCCTGCTGGCGATCACCATCGAGAACCCCGGCCTGGACCCGCGCGAACCGCAGCGCTACCAGAGCCTGGTGGGCCTGACCGCGCCGGCGCTGGATGAGGCCTTCGAGGACTACTTCCGCCAGTCCGAACAGCTGCCGACCCGCCTGCTGCTGGCCGCCGACCGGCAAGGTGCCGTCGGCCTGCTGCTGCAGAAGCTGCCCGGCGACGAAGGCGACGACGATGGCTGGGCCCGTGCCAGCGCCCTGTTCGACACGCTGGGCAAGGCCGAACTGCTGGCCACGCCGGCCGAGCAGATGCTGCATCGCCTGTTCCACGAGGAGAAGCCGGAACTGATGGGCAGCAAGCCGCTGGCCTTCGGTTGCTCCTGCTCGCGTGAGCGCGTGGCCTCGATGCTGGTCTCGCTGGGCGAGGAAGAAGCCCGCGCCGCCGCTGAAGATACCGGCTCGGTGGACGTCCGCTGCGAATTCTGCGGACGGGAGTATCACTTTCCGTTGACGGAGTTCGGCATACTGTTCCACGGTGCCGAGGGGGCTGTACCGGCACCTGAACGACTTCAATGAATGAGCAGGTCTTGTGTTCTGGGGAGGATCAAGGCTTGTTAAGATTTCATAAACACCCTAGGATCGAGTTCCCGCCCCAGCGGGAACTTCCGTTGTCCATCCCTGTCTGAACTGGTCCGATGCGTACCTTCCTGCGTCTACCGCTGGCCCTGCTGATCGCCCTTGGCGCGATCACGGGCGCGCATGCGCAGAGCAAGGACACCCGCACCGTGCTGCCGGTCTGGAACAAGGGCAGCGGCAAGGTCGAGGCGTTGCTGTACCTGGAGCCGACCGGTGAACAGGCTGCCGGTGCCCGTTGGCACTTCGGCCGCAATTCACTGGACGCCGCCTTCGGCCTGTCCTCGGGCGATTCGCTGGGCCTGCTCTGCAACAGCAGCAGCGGTACCAGCATCAGCGGTCTGGCCAGCCAGTGCATGCTGGCCAGCCTGGGCGATGACGATGACGCCATCGGGCCGAACTCCCGCCGCCTGACCGGCACCGCTGCGCTCAACCGCGGTGTCAACCGCCTGGGCATCACCGCCGGTACCAGCCGCGAGACCCTGCCGGCTTGGCTGGCCTCGCCGAACAAGACCCCGTCCCTGCGTGCCGAGCAGAACGACCTGACCGTGTTCGCCCAGCGCAACATCGGCCGCGAGGGCTTCGTTTCCATCGCCGGCACCTACGCCAAGGCGCGGTTGGTGCCGATTTCCGATGCATCGCCCGCCCTGGTCGACCGCTGGGACAGCAAGAGCCTGAGTCTGGGTGCCGGCTACGGCAACTTCACCGGCAGCATCATCGGCCGTGTGGTCGACGTTCCGGGCAAGCCCGGCAAGTGGGAAGGCCTGGGCATCGGCCTGACCTGGCGCACGCCGTGGTCGGGCCAGCTGACCGTCGGCGCCGAGAACGTGATCAGCCGCGGCAAGAATCCGTTCTCCCCGCGCAACGAAAGCAACGACGACGGCACCGTGCCGTACGTCCGCTACGAACAGGATCTGTAGCCGGCCCAGTGCCGTAGGTCATTGCCGGATGTAGCAGAGGGCGCCCCAGGGGCGCCCTTCCTGTTTCTTCAGGTGTCAAAAGCGGAAAAACGGGGCGTACTTGATACATTCCGACATGTAACGACATGTATCAACAGAAACTTTTTTGCTGACAAAACGATACGAAGATCTCTGTCAAGTCTCAGTCATGTGCCACAAGTCATTGAATCGAAAGGGTTCAGTGAAGGTGCAATGGGGGGCCTTGGCGAAAGTTAACGTAGCTTTAATTTTTGAAGAGCCGCCGTTACTATCGATTCAGCCTCGCGTTTTTTGGAACGACTTTTTCGATCCGCTCGCAGGCCAATCAACCAGCCAAGTTTCCCTTGGAGAGAGAGAGCCAATGAATTTCAAGTCCAACAAGCTGCGCGATGCGGTAGTCGTCGCGCTGGTCGCCGGTGCATCGGTGGCAACTGCCCAGGCACAGGAAGCCGAAACCACCGGCGCGACCAACCTGGATCGCATCCAGGTCACTGGTTCGCGCATCCGCTCGGTTGACGTGGAAACCTCGCAACCGGTGTTCGTGATGGACCGTCAGGCCATCGAGAAGCAGGGCCTGACCTCGGTCGCCGACGTCCTGCAGCGCATTTCGGCCAACGGCGCCGGCCTCAACACCAACTTCAACAACGGTGGTGACGGCTCCTCGACGATCAGCCTGCGCAACCTTGGCTCCGAGCGCACCCTGGTGCTGGTCAATGGCCGCCGCTGGGTGTCCAACATGTCCGGCTCGGTGGACCTGAACACTATCCCGGCCGCCATCGTGGAACGGGTGGAAGTGCTGAAGGACGGCGCGTCCTCGGTCTACGGCTCCGACGCCATCGCCGGCGTGGTCAACCTGATCACCCGCAGCGACTTCGACGGTGCCGAAGCCAATGCCTATATCGGCCAGTACGACAAGGGTGACGGCCAGCGCACCGCGTTCGACGCCACCGTCGGCGCCAGCAGCGACCGCGGCAATCTGGTCATCAGCCTGTCCCGCGTCGAAGAAGACCAGGTCATGGCCGGCGACCGCGCTATCTCGCGTGAGCCGTACTTCGGCCTGGGTTCGGCCTACTACAGCAGCTACTCGGCCAACGGCAAGATCAACCGCGCCGCCACGGCCGGTGGAAACCTGGCCCTGCGCCCCGGTGCCGTCGGCAGCGGTCTGGCCAGCGACCCGTACTACGCGCTGGACCAGTACGTCCCCTACACCTCCGACTTCAACTACAACTACGCCAAAGACAACTACCTGGCGACCCCGCAGAAGCGGAGTGCGCTATTCGCGCAGGGTTCGTACAACCTGACCGACAACATCACCTTCAAGATGGATGCGCTGTACAACGAGCGCCGCTCGGCCCAGCAGCTGGCCGGCTTCCCGCTCAGCACCATCAACACCGGGCTGAGCCTGAGCGGCGACAGCTACTACAACCCGTACAACACCGCATACGGCCAGGATGGTCGTGACGTCAGCTGGACCCACCGCCTGACCGAAGCACCGCGTCTTTACGACCAGAATAGCAAGACCAGCCATGTCTACCTGGGCCTGGACGGCATCTTCGAGTTCGCCGGTCGCCAGTTCAACTGGGATGCGGGCTACGCTTTCAACAAGACCAACGAAGTGGAGACCCAAGTCGGCGACGCCAACCTGCTCACCCTCGAATCGTCCCTGGGTCCGTCGGAAGTCCGAAACGGCCAGGTCGTCTGCGTTGACGCCCCCGGCGGTACGGTGATCGACGGCTGCGTGCCGTTCAACCCGCTGTCGCCGGCCGGCGGCGTGAGCCAGGAGATGCTGGACTACATCCTTTTCACCGCCCACAACACCTACCAGTACCGTAACGAAAGCGTCACAGCCAACCTGTCCGGTGAGCTGTTCGAGCTGCCGGCTGGCTGGCTGAGCTTCGCGGCTGGTTTTGAACACCGCAAGGAAAGCGGCTACTCCTCGCCGGACGCCTTCATCGCCAACGGCCTGACCTCGGGCAACGCCTTTGCCCCGACCTCCGGCGCCTACTCGCTGGACGACGCCTACATCGAACTGCTGGTTCCAGTGCTGAAGGATCTGCCGGGCGCACAGTTGCTGGAACTGAGCGTGGCCACCCGCTACTCGGATTACAGCAACTTCGGCAACACCACCAACAGCAAGTTCGGCTTCAAGTGGAAGCCGTTCGACCAGCTGCTGGTCCGTGGTAACTGGGCCGAGGGCTTCCGCGCTCCGTCGATCACCAATATGTACCGCGGCAACACCGACACTTTCGTCCAGTACTCCGACCCCTGTTCGTCCGATGGTCGCTTCGCGGGCGATGCCGGCGTGCTGGCCAACTGCTACAACCGTGGCGTGCCGGCCGGCTTCCAGGCCGAGTACAACAGCGGCTCCGGCGCAACCGGTGGCCAGACCATCTACCCGTTCACCCTGGGTGGCAACACCGCGCTGCAGCCGGAAACCTCGACCAGCAAGACCCTGGGCCTGGTGTACAGCCCGTCGTGGGCTGAAGGCCTGAACATCTCGCTGGACTGGTGGTCGATCGAGCTGGAAAACCGTATCAGCAGCTTCGCTGCCAACACGATTCTGGACCGCTGCTATGTCGACAACGTCGCCAGCTACTGCGACCTGGTCACGCGTAATGCCGACGGCCTGGTCACCAATGTCTTCATTGGTCCGATCAATGCCGGCTACCAAGAAATCGAAGGCTACGACCTGACCGTTAAGTACCGTCTGCCGGAAACCAAGGTCGGTACCTTCGCCTTCACCCTGGACTCTTCCTACGTCAGCAAGAACCGCAGCCGCGATTCGAAGTCTGATGCCTGGGAAGCTCTGAACGGCAAGTACTTCGAGTCCGACCCGTACTGGCGCGTCCGTGGCAACCTGACCACCGACTGGACCTACGGCGACTTCAGCGCCAGCTGGATGATCCGTTACCGCTCGGGCCTGACCGAAGACGTCAGCGAAGGCCACATCGAGTCGGTCGCCTACCACGACCTGCAGCTGTCCTACAACCTGCCGTGGAATGGCACCGTCCGCATCGGCGCCAACAACGTGTTCTCCAAGGATCCGCCGGTGACCCTGGACGCGTTCGCCAACTCGTTCGACCCGCAGTACGACATCCCGGGCCGCTACATGTACATGCAGTACACCCAGCGCTTCTGATGACGGCTGCTGTTTGAGCCTGTAAGTTGGGAGATGGCCCGGTTCGCCGGGCCATCTCGTTTTTCCACCAAGGAGGAGAGGATGATGAGCTACACCCGCAAACGGATCTTGACCGGCGTGCTCCTGGCCTGCGCGTTCCAGTTCACCGCATCTGCGCAGATCGGCTCGGCAGTCGACGTGAAGAAGCCGTTCGAGCAGCAGCGCCAGACCGTGCTTGCCGACCTCAATGGCGACAAGTACAGCGAGATCACCCCAGACGACAAGAGCAAGGTGGCGGAGGCGATGAACCGCATCCAGCGTCATCTGGACGGCGTCGGCAACATCGACCGCCTGCCGGAGCCGACCCGGGTGGAGATCTTCAACGACCAGAGCCTGATCAACACCATCCTGACCCAGGCCGCGGCCGACAGCCGCCTGATCTGCAAGCGCGAGAAGACCATCGGTTCCAACTTCCCGCAGAACAACTGCCTGACCGTGGCCGAGCGCCGCCGGCAGAAGACCTCTGCACAGGATGAATTCATCCGCATGCAGAAGGTTCCGAAGAAGGTCAATTAATATCCAGCCGCCCGCAGACCCGCGTCTGTGGCAGCGCATGGCCCGCCTTACCGGCGGGCTTTTTTTTGCTTGTTTTTCCCCGCACCCTTGGGAAATCCCCCATGAAAAAAGCCGCAGCATGCTGCGGCTTTCTGCATGTCCGGCGGCATCGATCAACCGTTCGGAATCAACGTCTCGATCAGGTGCTCGACGTAGGCTTCGAAATCCTCGCGCGCCTGCTTGGGCTGCTGCAGCTGCAGCGAAAGCTGCAGGAAGCCGACATAGGCCGCGTAGGCCAACCGTGCACGATGGCGCGCATCGGTCGAACTGAGCCCGGCCTGGCGGAACGAAGCCACCAGATAGTCCAGCCGGCGCTGCGAGACACGGTCGATCACCGGCCGCACCATCGGGTGGTCCAGTGCCTTCAGCAGCTCGCTGTAGATGATGTGCGGCTGCACTTCGTGGGCCACCATCTGGAACAGCTGGCGCAGCCGCGCGCGCGGATCGGGAACGTCTTCCAGGCTGCCGAAGACCTGCTCCTGCTCGAACAGTTCCCAGCGTTCCAGCGCGGCCTGCAGCAGCGCATCGCGCGAGGGGAAGTGCCAATAGAAGCTGCCCTTGGTCACGCCCAGGCGGCGCGCCAGCGGCTCCACCGCGACGGCACCCACGCCTTGTTCAGCAATCAGATCGAGGGCCGCCTGTGCCCAGTCTTCGGCACTGAGGCGGCTGTTGCGGCCGGCACGCGGTTCGCCGGCAGAAGCGTCAGGTTGAGTCATGGGGTGATTTAACCATACGGCGGGGTTCGTTGCAGTACGCCGTTGCGGTGGAAAACGTCGCGCGGCGGGGATGAGGCGTTCTGCAGTGCACCATACTGTATGGTATTGACTTCCCTTACCGGCACTCCATACTAACGAGTATGGTTACGTCCCCTGCTCCCGCTGCGTTTCATGACCTGCGCCTGGAGGCGGCCCACGGCGCTCACTTGGCCGCCACGGCCAGCGACCACGGCCGACGCGGGCGCGTGCTGTTCGCCCACGGTTTCGGCCAGACCCGCCATGCGTGGAATGCGACTGCGCGGGCGCTGTCCGCCGCCGGCCTGCAGACACTGGCCTACGACGCGCGTGGCCACGGCGATTCGGACTGGAACGCCGCCGACCTGCCCTACCACGGCGAACAGTTCGCCGATGACCTGATCGTGCTGGCCGGCGAGCAGCCACGCCCGCCGGTGCTGGTCGCCGCCTCGATGGGCGGACTGTTCGGCCTGCTGGCCGAATCGCGCTGGCCGGGCCTGTTCTCGGCGATGGTGCTGGTGGACATCACCCCGCGCTGGGATACCGCCGGTGTCGAGCGCATCCTCGCCTTCATGACCGCCCATCCCGACGGCTTCGCCTCGCTGGTCCAGGCCGCCGACGTGATCTCGGCGTACATGCCGCACCGTCCGCGCAAATCCGAGCAGTCGCTGCGCGCACTGCTGCGCGAGGATGACCACGGCTGCTGGCGCTGGCACTGGGATCCACGCCTGGTGGCCGAACTGGCCCGCGACAGCGAACAGCACCAGGATGCACTGGCCGAGGCCGCGCGCCAGGTGAAGTGCCCGCTGCTGCTGGTCAGTGGCGGCCGCAGCGATCTGGTCACGCCGCAGACCGTGGCCGAATTCCTGGCATTGGCGCCGCACGCGCGCCACGTACCGTTGCCGCAGGCCACGCACATGGTCGCCGGTGATGACAACGACGCCTTTACCGCTACTGTGTTGGACTATCTGGACGTGTTGCCCGCAGCGGATGCTGCAGCTTCGTCCGCCACAAACGAGCACGTCACCGGAGCACGCTCATGAGCATCGTTCTTCCCTTCCTCGCCCTGCTGTTGGCAGGCGCGTTCGTCGCCTACCACCGCATGCGCCTGCTGACCTGGACGCTGATCAGCCTGGCCCTTCTGGCCGTCTGCTGGTTCGTGCCCTACGTCAACCAGACCGCCACGATCGTCGCGGCCGCCGTGCTGGCGGTGATCGCCGTGCCGCTGCTGCTGCCGTTCATCCGCAAGCCGCTGCTGACCGGCCCGATGATGAAGGTGTTCCGCAAGGTGCTGCCGCCGCTGTCGCAGACCGAGCGCATTGCCCTGGAAACCGGTTCGGTCGGTTTCGAAGGCGAGCTGTTCACCGGCGACCCGGACTGGAACATCCTGCTGAACTACCCCAAGCCGCAGCTGACCGCTGAAGAACAGGCCTTCCTCGATGGCCCGGTGGAAGAGCTGTGCAGCATGGTCAACGACTGGGAAATCACCCACGTCCATGCCGACCTGCCGCCGGAGCTGTGGGCCTTCATCAAGAAGAACAAGTTCTTCGGCATGATCATCCCGAAGGAATACGGCGGCCTGGGCTTCTCCGCGCTGGCCCACCACAAGGTCATCCAGAAGCTGGCCTCGGTGTCCTCGGTGGTCAGTTCCACCGTGGGCGTGCCCAACTCGCTGGGCCCGGGTGAACTGCTGGTGCACTACGGCACCCAGGAACAGAAGGACCAGTACCTGCCGCGCCTGGCCGATGGCCGCGAAGTGCCGTGCTTCGGCCTGACCGGTCCGTTCGCTGGTTCCGACGCCACTTCCATTCCGGACTACGGCATCGTCTGCAAGGGCGAGTGGAACGGCGAGCAGGTGCTTGGCGTCAAGCTGACCTTCGACAAGCGCTACATCACCCTGGCCCCGGTTGCGTCGCTCATCGGCCTCGCCTTCCGCATGTACGACCCGGATGGCCTGATCGGCGACACCCGCGATATCGGCATCACCCTGGGCCTGCTGCCGCGCGATACCGCCGGCGTGGAGATCGGCCGTCGCCACTTCCCGCTGAACTCGACCTTCCAGAACGGTCCGATCAGGGGCAAGGACGTGTTCATTCCGCTGACCCAGCTGATCGGCGGCGCTGCGATGGCCGGCAAGGGCTGGAACATGCTCAACGAGTGCCTGGCCGTGGGCCGCTCGATCACCCTGCCCTCCACCGCCAGTGGCGGTGCCAAGGCGGGCGCTGCAGTCACCGGCGCCTACGCGCGTATCCGCAAGCAGTTCGGCCTGTCGGTCGGCCGCTTTGAAGGCGTGGAAGAAGCGCTGGCCCGCATTGGCGGCAAGGCCTACAAGATCAGCGCGCTGTCGCAGGCCACTGCCGCCGCCGTGGACCGCGGCGACGTGCCGTCGGTACCGTCGGCCATCGCCAAGTACCACTGCACTACCATGAGCCGTGAAGTGATCTCGGACATGATGGACGTGATCGGCGGCAAGGGCATCATCCTGGGGCCGCGCAACTTCGCCGGCCGCAGCTGGCAGGCCGCGCCGATCGCCATCACCGTGGAAGGCGCCAACATCATGACCCGCAGCCTGCTGATCTTCGGCCAGGGTGCGATCCTCTGCCACCCGTGGGTGCTGAAGGAAATGAAGGCTGCGCAGGATCCCGATACCCGTGCCGGCCTGCAGGACTTCGACCGCAGCCTGTTCGGCCACATCCGCTACGGCATTTCCAATGCGGTGCGTTCGTTCTGGTTCGGCCTGACCGGCGCGCGCTTCGGTGCCGCCCCGGGCGACGCCTACACCCGCCGTTACTTCCGCAAGCTGGACCGCTACTCGGCCAACCTGGCACTGATGGCCGACATCTCGATGATGACCCTCGGCGGCAAGTTGAAGTTCAAGGAATCGCTGTCCGGCCGCCTGGGCGACGTGCTGAGCCATGTCTACATGACCAGCGCCATGCTCAAGCGCTACCACGACGAAGGCGCACCGCAGGCTGACCAGCCCCTGCTGGCCTGGGCCTTCCATGACAGCGTTCACAAGATCGAGGAATCGCTGTCGGCCGCCCTGCGCAACTTCCCGATCCGTCCGATCGGCTGGCTGATGTGGGCGCTGATCTTCCCCCTGGGCCGTCGTGCCGAGGCCCCGGGCGACCGCCTGAGCCGCCGCGTCGCCGCCCTGCTGATGGCACCCAATGAAGCCCGTGACCGCCTGGCCAACGGCGTGTTCCTGACCCCGTGCGAGAACAATCCCGGTGGCCGCATCAACAGCTACCTGAGCAAGGCGATCATGGCCGAGCCGGTGGAGCGCAAGTTCCTGAAGGCACTGAAGAGCAAGGGGATCGAGGCGCTGGACTTCAAGGCGCAGCTGGACGAAGCCGTGGCCGAAGGCGTGATCACCCAGGACGAACGCAGCCTGCTGGAAGAGCTCCGCACGCTTACCCTGGACACCATTACCGTGGATGACTTCGACACGCACGAACTGCGTGCGGCCAGCTACTACGACCGCCAGCACAAGGATCCGCGTTCGCAGGCAGCGTGATCGCCTGCGACATGCACACACGGAAACGGCGGGTCTCGGCCCGCCGTTTTTTTTGTGGAGGGTGCGGAGCCACGCATGGCGTGGCACTACCGCAGTAGATCCACCCCATGGGTGGATGCATCACGCAGTAGATCCACCCCATGGGTGGATGCGCGCAGCACCATCAGACAATCAGGCCGGCACGAACCACCATGCCACCGCGGCCAGCAGCGCAGGCACCGCCTGGATGAAGAAGATGCGCTTGTTGACGCTCCACGCGCCGTAGCAGCCGGCCACGATCACGCAGCCCAGCGAGAAGTTCACCAGCATCGGCAGGTGGTCGAACAGGCCCCAGAACAGGCCGGCGGCCAGAAAGCCGTTGTACAGGCCCTGGTTGGCTGCCAGAACACGGGTGATCTCGGCCTTCTCCGGCGTGTTGCGGAACGTCTTCAGGCCCACCGGGCGCGTCCACAGGAACATCTCCAGCACCAGGAAGTAGACGTGCAGCAATGCGACCAGGAGGGTCAGGGCGAGTGCGATCCAGTACATGGACGGTTCCTTGGGTAGATGGACGGAATAATGGGGTCAGAGCCCTCTGCGTGGGAGAGGGATCCGACCCCGCATGGCTCACCGGTCGCGCGGCAGCGTTTTCTCTTCGCGCAGCACGCCGAACGCGGCCAGGGTCATGCACGCCGCAGCCAGAATGCCGCCTGCGAACACCATATGCGACCCGAACAGCGACAGTGCCTTGTGCACCCAGGTAAAACCCAGGTCGGCACCGCGGTAGACCACGGTATCGATGGCCGCTCCGGCTTTGTAGCGCCACTGGCGGTCCACGCGGGTATAGATCGTCTCGCGGGCCGGCTTGAACAGCGAGAACTCGCTGGCGCGGGTCATCACCTGCACCACCGCCACCATCATCGGCAGCGGCGAAGCGGCCAGCACCGAGAAGCCGAGCAGGATGGCAAAGGCGGGAATCAGAAGGGCCGGCGCAATGCCGTGGCGCGACAGCAGCCAGCGGGTCAGGCTGAGCTGCAGCAGCAAGGTGAGCGCGTTGACCGCCAGGTCGATGCGCGAGAAGAACGCCGTGCTGGCGGCCGGGTCGCTGAAGGCCGCACGCACGATGCTGGCCTGCTGGTTGTACAGCAGGTTGCCCACGCCCACGCCGAACACCACCAGGATCGCCAGCCAGCGCAGCAGCGGCTCGCGTGCGATGAGCTTCAGGCCATCGAGCACGCTGCCACCCATCGGCTTTTCACCCGATACCAGTTGTTGCTCGCGCTCGCGCAGCACCGCCCAATGCCGCAGGCGCCAGGTGCAGAACAGGCACACCATCAGGAAGCCGGCCGACACCAGCATCAGGTTGGCGATACCCACCCGCTGCACCAGCGCGGCGGTGATGATCGGACCGACAAAGGCGCCCACGGTGCCGGCCGCACCGATGTAGCCGTAATACGCGCGTGCCTGTGCATTGCTGAAGACATCGGCCATGAAGCTCCAGAACACGGCCACCGCGAACAGGTTGAAGACCATCACCCAGAGGAAGAAGGCCATGCCCCGCCCCGGCACACCGCTGTCGAACAGCGCGTAGAACACCAGCAGGGTGATGATGAAGAAGCCGTACACCACCGGCAGGAACACCCGCCGCGGGAAGCGGCTGACCAGCCAGCCGTAGACCGGCTGCAGCACCAGCATGATCACGAACACGCAGGTGAACAGGAACTGCAGGACGAAGTCCTTCAGCGCGATGCCGTGGCTGGCGAACCAGCCGATCAGCACCGGCGGGAACACCGTTTCCACATCGGAGGAAGCCGCCATCGCTTCACGCACCGGGCGCAGCACGTAGTAACCGCTGAGCAGGCAGAAGAAGTACAGGAACGACCACCACAGCGC
Source organism: Stenotrophomonas sp. NPDC077659 (assembly GCF_050268705.1). Classification (NCBI taxonomy): domain Bacteria; kingdom Pseudomonadati; phylum Pseudomonadota; class Gammaproteobacteria; order Lysobacterales; family Lysobacteraceae; genus Stenotrophomonas; species Stenotrophomonas sp. NPDC077659. The sequence continues at coordinate 24,911 of NZ_JBNNHG010000014.1, forward strand.
CGGTGATTCACGCATCGCCGGGACCAGTCCGCGCAGCGGGCCCTTGGCCGTGGCCGTGCTCACGCGGCTGCCCTGGCCGGGACGCGGCGGTTGGATGACGGCATGGCAGGCTCCCGGGGCGGTGAAGCGCGTACGTTAGACAAAGCACTGCAACATCGCCAGCGCGCCGTGCGCGATGCCCGCAGGCAGGCTCATGCGGACGCCGTTTGCGGGCGCGCCCAGACCCCGCCGCCGAGCGTCAAAAATCCAACTTTTTCAATCAGATGCGCATTCATCTTCGCTTTGTTTGTGCACAGGCGAAAAGCGGCGCTAGAATCACAGACAGCTGTCGCGCACAGGTCCACACGATGAAAAAGAACAACCTGCGTCGTCCGGTCCGGACGGCGGCCTCTGGTTTGCTGGGCCTGTTGATGCCCGTGGCCTTGTCCACCACCGCGCAGACACCACCGGCCCTGCCGCCGATGCCGACCAACATCGAAGCCGCCGCCGGCCCGGGCGTCGCCCATACCCAGCCGGCAGCCTACCGCACCGGCCTGGTGCCGCACGTGCAGCTGCCTGCCGCCGGCTTCAACGTCGCCCACATCGAATCGATGGCGCAGCAGCTCACTTACGGAGAGCGCGTGCCGGGCATGGCCGTGGCCATCGTGCAGGGCGGCCGCGTCCTCAGCGCGCGCGGCTACGGCGTCACCGACGTCAACAATCCGCAGCCGGTCGATGCCCACACCGTGTTCCGCCTGGCCTCGCTGTCCAAGGCCTTCGCCGGCACCATGGCCGGGCTGCTGGTCAACGACGGCACGCTGCGCTGGGACAGCAAGGTCACCGACTACGTGCCGGGCTTCCGCCTCAACTCTCCGGAAGCCACCGATCGCCTGACCGTGGCCGATGTGCTCAGCCACCGTGTCGGCCTGCCCTACAACGCCTACGACCGCGACATCGAAGGCAACGCCGAGTACTACGCGCTGACCCAGAAGCTGGCCAACACCAGCCTGAAGTGCCTGCCGGGTGACTGCTACGCGTACCAGAACGTGGCCTTCAGCCTGATCGGCGATGTGGTCTACGCCGCCTCGGGCAGCTTCTACGAACAATCGGTCGAGCGCCGCATCTTCAAGCCGCTGGGCATGAACGATGCCAGCCTCGGCCTGGCCGGCATCCAGGCCAGCTCGCGCTGGGCGCGCCCGCACGTGCGCAGCCGCAACGGCTGGGTGTCGCTGACGCCGAAGCCGACCTACTACCGCGTCGCCCCGGCCGCCGGCGTCAACGCCAGCGCCAGCGACATGGCGCAGTGGCTGCTGGCCCACACCGGCCACCGCCCCGATGTGCTGCCTGCCCCCCTGCTGGCCACCCTGCATTCGAGCCTGATCAACACGCCGGGCGAGATGCGTTCGGGCTGGCGCCGCGAACGCCTGCACTCGGCAGGTTACGCGCTGGGCTGGCGCACGTTCGATTACGCCGGCCACGATGTGGTGTTCCACGCCGGTGCGGTGCAGGGCTACCGCGGCCTGGTCGCACTGGTGCCCGAGCGAGATCTCGGCATTGCCATCCTCTGGAACGGCGAGAGCGGGCTGCCCAGCGGCCTGCTGCCGACCGTGCTCGACTCTGCCCTGGGCCTGCCGGCACAGCGCTGGCTGGACATAGACACCGATTTCGGCAGCGACAGCCTGATGGCCGACGGCGCCACGCCTGCACAGCAGGACAAGCGAAAGGGCAAGGGTGCCTCGGGCAACCGAGCGGTAGCCTCGCCGCGCTGAGCGCGGCAGCTCCGGTAGAGTCGACTGTCAGTCGACTCCCGCATTGCCGGATCGAAAATCAGTCGAGCAAGCTCGACTGCTGCTGATCGGTAGAGTCGACTGTCAGTCGACTCCCGCGGTGCCGTATCGGAAAGCGGTCGAGCACGCCCGACGCTGCATCATCGGTGAAGCAGTCGACTGACAGTCGACTCTACCCACGGCCGCGGACAACCTAAAAAAACCCCCTCCCCGCTGGGCAGCCAGGGAAGGGGGTTTCAGGGTACGGCTATCGGGAAGTACTTAGATCAGCGGCGCCGGGGTTGCCGGCAGAGCGACCGGAGCGGCCTTCTTCTTGCGGGCGACCGGCTTGCGCTTGGCAACCTTCTTCGCTGCCTTCTTCGGGGCAGCTTTCTTGGCGGCCTTCTTCGCAGTGGCCTTCCTGGCAGTCTTCTTCACTGCCTTCTTGGCGACCTTCTTGACGGCCTTCTTCGCGGTCTTCTTTGCCGGCTTCTTGGCGACCTTCTTCGCCGCCTTCTTCACTGCCTTCTTGGCAGTAGCCTTCTTGGCGACCTTCTTGACGGCCTTCTTCGCGGTCTTTTTTGCCGGCTTCTTGGCGACCTTCTTCGCCGCCTTCTTCACTGCCTTCTTCGCAGTGGCCTTCTTGGCGACCTTCTTGGCGACCTTCTTCGTGGCCTTCTTGGCGGTCGCCTTCTTCGCGACCTTCTTCACTGCCTTCTTGGCAGCGGCCTTCTTAGCGACCTTCTTCACCGCTTTCTTGGCGGCAGGCTTTTTCTTCGCAGCTTTCTTGGTTGCCATGGGATGGCTCCTCGTCAGTGATAGGGAGTTGAAACGCCCAGGTGGATCAAACCCGCGGGTGCTGCGTGCGGGGACCGCCGGCGCGTCAAGCGCGCCGTTACGGATGCGGCAATGCCCGCCTCGATCGGCGGAGCGGGCATCGGAACGGGAGATGCCTTGCATTTCTCCGGGGGAAGCGGTGCCCTGTCCACCGTCATCAGGATCGCGGTGGTCTTGGAGGGGTTGCTTCGCATCGGACGATTGATTCTGCGCACTCGGTCTGGCAGGCAAGGTCTGCTGAGGCGAAACCTAATCACGGTTTTTTTTACTGTCAACAACCCCCGCGAAAAAATTTCACATCCACCGTCCTCCCAGCGCCGCCGGCAACGCTGCCGCATGGCGCCATCCGGGGCCTGCATCGCACAGCCGCAACACCCTGTGCATCAACGCCTGAGCGCATGCGCCGAATGAAAAACGCTTGAAATAAGCACTCTGCGTTGATTGACGACATCGGATGCCGCATCGCGCACGTCGTCGTTCGACACGCATCAACGTCCACATCCACCGCACCACAATGGGTCTGCAACGGGGGGTAAAAGTTTTCACATCCGAACGCGCCAACGCGGGGTGGAAACGCGGATTTGCGCAAAACTGCGCACGCCTGATCGCGCTGTTCGATGCCGCCTGATGCCTTGCCGCAGGTACGCTGCAAACCCGATGGCATGAGTCGGTTACGCATGCCGGAACAAAAACGGCCACCCGAAGGTGGCCGTTTTGGAACCAGGACGCGAGGACTCAGTGGTCTTCGTTTTCCAGCGCTTCGGCGTAGGCGTCCGGATCCAGAAGTTCGTTGAGCTCGTCACTGCTGCTCACTTCGACCACGAACATCCAGCCTTCGCCGTAGGCATCTTCGTTGATGGTTTCCGGCTTGTCCGACAGCGCCGAGTTGACCTCGACGATCGTGCCGCTGACCGGGCTGTAGACGTCCGAGGCGGCCTTGACCGACTCGACAACAGCAATCTGCTCGCCGGCCTTGGCGTCGGCACCGACTTCGGGCAGCTCGACGTAGACCAGGTCACCCAGCAGGCCCTGGGCATGGTCGGAAATGCCGACGGTGACACGGCCGTTGCCTTCGACGCGGGCCCACTCGTGGGACTTGAGGAACTTGAGGTCGCCGGGGATCTCGCTCATGGGAACTGCTCCAGGTTTTGCATGGGGTGGAAAAATCGGGGCTAGTGTAACCAACCGGCCGCCACTGCTGTCAGTGACGACCGGCACGTTCGCATCAGGCGTCGGCCAGCACGCCGGGCTGGGCCTGGCCTTCGCGGACGAAGGGGAACTTGACCACGCGTACCGGCACCTGGCGGCCGCGGATCTCGACGGTCACCTGGCCGAGTTCGCCAGCCGGCACGCGGGCGAAAGCGATGCCCTTGGCCAGCGTCGGCGAGAAGGTGCCGGACAGGATTTCACCCTGGCCACCGGCGGTGGTCACCGCCTGTCCGTGGCGCAGCACGCCCTTCTCGTCCATCACCAGGCCGATCATCTGACGCGCATTACCGGCCGCCTTCTGCGCTTCCAGTACATCGCGGCCGATGAAGTCACGGCCCTCATCCAGCGACACGGTCCAGGCCAGCGCGGCCTCGTACGGGCTGATCGCCTCGTCCATGTCCTGGCCATACAGGTTCATGCCGGCTTCCAGGCGCAGTGTGTCGCGCGCACCGAGGCCAGCCGGCTTGATGCCCGTGGCCAGCAGACGGTTCCAGAAGGCCACCACGGCCTCCTGCGGCAGCAGGATCTCAAAGCCGTCTTCGCCGGTGTAGCCGGTGCGGGCAACGAACAGTTCGACGCCGTCATCCGACTTGACCTGCAGCGCGGCAAAACGACCGAGCTTGGCCAGTGCGTCGCGGTCGGTGCCGTCGACCAAGCCGACGACGCTGTCGCGCGCCTGCGGCCCCTGCACGGCGAGGATGGCCAGGTCCGGGCGCTGCTCGACGCTGACGCCGAACGGTGCGGCCTGTTCGCGCAGCCAGGCCAGGTCCTTCTCGCGGGTGGAGGCGTTGACGACCATGCGGAAGAAGTCATCGGCCAGGTAGTAGACGATCAGGTCGTCGATGACGCCACCGCGCGGATTCAGCATGCACGAGTACAGTGCCTTGCCCGGCGCCTTCAGCTTGTCGACGGAGTTGGCCAGCAGGCGGCGCAGGAACGGCTTGACCTGCTCCCCGCGCAGGTCGACCACGGTCATGTGGCTGACGTCGAAGACACCGGCCTGGCGACGCACCAGGTGGTGTTCGTCCAGCTGCGAGCCGTAGTGGATGGGCATGTCCCAACCCCCGAAATCGACCATCTTGGCGCCGAGGGCGCGGTGGGTATCGTTGAGCAGCGTCTTCTGGGTCATGACCGGGTCCGGCAGCAGAGGAAACAAGAATCCCCATTATCCCAGATCGGTCGGCCGCAGGTCGCGCCGCAGCGCAACGGGTGTGGTTGGCCGGCCTGCGGCCGGCGGCGCTTTCTACAGCCAGGGCATGGAGCGCAGAGCCGTGGCGTTTCGGCTCTGGGTTGTCTGGGGTTGGGCGGGGCGGTGTGACCGCGCAGGGAACGCGGTTGACCCCCCAAGCCGGCCCAGCCGCTGGGAGAGGGGCCGGGCGGGTTGGGCGCGAACCCAACCCGCCCGGCCCGACACACAATGCAAGTCGACTGACAGTCGACTCTACCCCCGGTCGACCCTACGCGGCAGACTCAACTTGCAGCACGCTGCCCTGCACCGCCACCACCCGCACGCGTGCGCCGGCCGGCAGGTCCGGCCCGTTCACCTGCCATGACGCGTCATCAATGCTTACCCGGCCCTGCCCGTCGATGATGGCGTGCGGCAGGGCCACCACCCGGCCGACCAGCTGCTCTGCGCGGCGGTTCAGCAGTGGCTTGTCGCTGGCCCGTGCATGCGGCCTGCCCCAGCGGCGGTAGCACTGGATCGACAGCACGCTCAGCACCACGAAGGCGACCACCTGCCACAGCAGCGGGATATCGGCGAACACCGCCACCAGCACGAACACCGCTGCGGCACCGATGCCGATCCACAGCATGAACGCACCCGGCGCCAGCGCCTCGGCGGCAAACAACAGCAGCGCCAGTGCTCCCCACGCGACAACGTCCCAGCGCATGTCAGCCTCCAAAGGGCGGCGGGCCCTTGCGGGGCGGCTTGGATTCCTGGTTGGCCAGGGCCTGCTTGGCCAGTTCGGCCACGCCGGCGATGGAGCCGATCACGCCGCTGGCTTCCATCGGCATCAGCACCAGCTTCTGGTTCGGCGAGCTGGCCAGTTCCTTGAACGCCTCGACATATTTCTGGGCAACGAAGTAGTTGATCGCCTGCACATCGCCCTCGGCGATCGCCGCCGAGACTACCTGGGTGGCCTTCGCCTCGGCCTCGGCCAGGCGCTCGCGAGCCTCGGCATCGCGGAATGCAGCTTCGCGGCGGCCTTCGGCTTCCAGCACCGTCGCCTGCTTCTCGCCTTCGGCGCGCAGGATCTCCGACTGCCGTGAGCCCTCCGCTTCCAGGATCTGCGCGCGCTTCTCGCGCTCGGCCTTCATCTGCCGCGCCATCGCATCGAGCAGATCGCGCGGCGGCTGGATGTCGCGGATCTCGATGCGGTTGACCTTCACGCCCCAGGGGTTGGTGGCATGGTCGACCACGCTCAGCAGCTTGGCGTTGATCACCTCGCGCTGGCTGAGCGATTCATCCAGGTCCATTGAACCGATGACGGTGCGGATATTGGTCTGCACCAGAGCGATCATCGCCACTTCGAGAACAGCCACCTCGTAAGCCGCCTTGGCCGCGTCCAGCACCTGGAAGAACACCACGCCATCGACGCGCACGGCGGCGTTGTCCTTGGTGATCACTTCCTGCCCAGGCACGTCCAGCACCTGCTCCATCATGTTCACCTTGCGCCCCACCCCGTACACGATGGGGATGAGGAAATGCAGCCCGGGCGACATGGTGTGGGTGTAGCGGCCGAAACGCTCGACGGTCCATTCGTAGCCCTGCGGCACCATGCGCACGGCCTTGAACAGGATGATGACGGCCACCACGGCCAGCACTACGGTGAAAAACACGGTCGGGAACATCACGCTTTCCTCATCTATGTCGCCCAGGCTCCAGCATAGCGCGTGAGGCTGGCAGGCACAGCGAAGCTCCAGGGCACCGGCCCGCGCAGGATGTCGGCGAACATCACCCAGTCGCCGACAAACGAATACAGCGCATACCGGAACGTCGCAGGGCGGTTCTTCAGGGAGAAGCAATGCCCGCCCCGGGCAAATCCATGACCTCGCGGAACCTGGCGACACGGGACATGCGCGTGCTGCGGGGAGATGAGCACCTGCATCATGCACCTTTCGCGGGTCGTTGGACCTCGCTTGGTCGAGCAAGCTCGACGCTACGGGGCTGAAGCGCGCGGCCCGAACATGATCACGGCCATGCCGGCCAGGCACAATCCGGCACCCAGCAGGTCCCAGCGGCTGGGGCGGATGCCATCGACCAGCCACAGCCAGAACAGCGCGGTGCCGATGTAGACGCCACCATAGGCGGCATACACCCGGCCGCTGGCGGTGGGGTGCAGGGTCAGCAGCCAAGCGAAGAGGGCCAGGCTGGCCGCAGCCGGCAGCAGCAGCCAGACGCTGCCGCCCTTGCGCAGCCACAGCCACGGCAGGTAGCAGCCAACGATCTCGGCCAGCGCGGTCAGCAGGAACAGACCCAGCGTCTTCACGCCTTTTCCGCCGCCTTGGCGTGCTGCCACAGCGCTTCCTGCGCATCTAGGTCCATCGTCGCCAACGAGCTGCCCTTGGCTTCGGCCTGCGCTTCCATGGCGCGGAAACGACGCTCGAACTTATGGTTGGCGCCACGCAGCGCCGCGCCCAGGTCGATGTCGGCATGACGGGCCAGGTTGGCGCACACGAACAGCAGGTCGCCCAGCTCGTCCTGCAGCCGCGCCTTGTTGCCGGCGATGTCGCCGCGCTCGAATTCCTCGCGCAGTTCCTGCAGTTCCTCGGCTGCCTTGTCCAGCACCGGCAGCGGGCCGGGCCAGTCGAAACCGACCTTGGCCGCGCGCGACTGCAGCTTCACCGCCCGCTGCCATTCGGGCAGGCCGCGCGAGATGCCGGCCAGCGCCGAGGTGTCCTGCTCACCCTTGGCCGCGCGCTCGGCGCGCTTGATCGCCTCCCAGTTGCGCATCACGCCCTCGGCATCGTCCACGCTGACATCGGCGAACACGTGCGGGTGGCGGCGCTGCATCTTGTCGCTGATCGCGCGTGCCACCTGGGCGAAGGCGAAGGCGCCCTGCTCTTCGGCCATGCGCGCATGAAACACCACCTGCAGCAGCAGGTCGCCCAGTTCATCGCAGAGGTCGTCCAGGTCGCCGCGGTCGATCGCATCGGCGACTTCATACGCCTCTTCGATGGTATACGGGGCGATGGTGGCAAAGGTCTGCTCCAGGTCCCAGGGGCAACCGCCCTGTGGATCGCGCAGGCGCGCCATGATCGCCAGCAGGCGCTCCAGTTCGGTGCTGGCGGCACTGCCGGCGGTGGGGGTGTCGCTCATGCGGGCTCCAGGGTCAGTCGGACAACCAGTCCCGCCACGGCAGGCTGGTGTCGCCAAGGGCGATGAAATGGCCGTTCAACAGGGTTTCGCGGCGGTTGTAGCGGAACGGTTTGCCGGTGCCCGCCGAAAGCACCGCGCCGCCGGCGGCGTGCAGCACGCATTGGCCAGCGGCGGTGTCCCATTCGGAGGTCGGGCCCAGCCGCGGGTACACGTCGAGCCCGCCTTCGGCGATGCGGCAGAACTTCAGCGAAGAACCCTGCGCCACCGTTTCAATATCACCCATGCGTTCGAGCAGGGCGATGGTTTCCGGTGAGCGGTGCGAGCGACTGGCCGCCACGCGCAGCGGCGCGGTGGCCGGCGTGCGGGTGCGCAGCACGGTGTCGTGCAGGCCCTGGCGGCGATAGGCCAGCTCGCCGCGCATGGCGTGCCAGACGATGCCGGTGACCGGCGACTGGACCACGCCAAAGGCGGGTGCCCCTTGGTAGATCAGCGCGATGTTGACGCTGAACTCACCATTGCGCTTGACGAATTCACGGGTGCCGTCCAGCGGATCGACCAGCCAGTAAGCGCCCCAGTGCTGGCGCTGTTCCCACGGCACCAGCGCTGATTCCTCGGAAAGAATGGGCAGATCCGGGGTCAGCTGGCGCAGGCCCTGCGCGATGACCCGGTCGGCGGCCAGATCGGCTGCGGTCACCGGGCTGTCATCGGCTTTCAGGGTCACGTCAAAACCGCTGCCGTAGACCTGCATGATGGCCTGCCCTGCCTCCTGGGCGATGGCGATCACGGTCTCGCGCAGCTCGGTGGTCAGCTTGATCATCGGCCTGCCTGCAGCCACTGGCGCGCGATGAACAGCGCGGCCAGCGAACGGCCTTCGGAGAAGTCTTCGCGCAGCATCAGCTGGTCCAGCTCGGCCAGCTTCCACGGCACCACTTCCAGCTCTTCCGGCTCATCGCCAGCCAGCTTTTCCGGGTAGAGATCGCGCGCCACCACCAGCCACGACTGGTGGCTCATGTAGGTCGGCGCCAGGGTCATCGCACGCAGCACGTCAACGCGGCGTGCGCCGTAGCCGGCCTCTTCCTTCAGCTCGCGGTCGGCGGCCTGTTCAGGCGTTTCACCGGCATCGATGCGGCCCTTGACCAGGCCCAGCTCGTAGCGATGCACGCCGGCGGCGTATTCACGCACCAGCAGCACGGTGTCCTCATCCAGCATCGGCACCACCACCACCGCACCATGGCCACGGCTGACCAGGCGCTCGAAACGCCGGTGTTCACCGTTGGAGAACTCCAGGTCCAGGTGCTGGCGCTGGAAGGGGCCGTTCTCCTCGTCGGTGATCCGGTGGATGATCGGCAGGCGACGGCCGCTGCGGTCGTCGTTCATGCGGAAACTCCGAGGCGGCCGGCGCATGCGCCGGGGCCGATAGAATGTGCAGGCAGCAACATGTTCATGAGCCCGAAATGCTAGCAGACCCAACCCCCTCCCCGCTGGCCCGGCAGTGGCGGCAACGCGACCTGCAGGTGCTGTGGCACCCGTGTACCCAGATGCGCGAACATCCGGACACGCTGCCACTGGTGCCGATCGCGCGTGGCCAGGGTGCCTGGCTGATCGACCATGACGGCAACCGCTACCTGGATGCGGTCAGCAGCTGGTGGACAAACCTGTTCGGCCATGCCGAACCGCGCATCGGCGCAGCCATCGCTGCCCAGGCCGGGCAACTGGAACAGGTGATGCTGGCCGGCTTCAGCCATGAACCGGCGATCCTGCTGGCCGAACGCCTGCTGGCACTGGCACCGCGCCAGGCCGGTCGCGCGCCGCTGGCCAAGGTGTTCTACGCCGACAACGGCTCGGCGGGTGTGGAAGTGGCGCTGAAGATGGTCTTCCAGTACTTCCAGAACCGCGGCGAGGCCCGGCGCACGCGTTTCATCGCGCTGGAAAACGGCTACCACGGCGAAACCCTGGGCGCGCTGGCGCTGGGCGATATTCCCCTGTACCGCCGCGTGTACGCGCCGCTGCTGGCCGAGGGCCTGTTCGCGCCCTCACCCGACGCCTACCTGGCCGAACCGGGGCAGAGCGCGGCTGATCGCGCGCGCCAGGCCGCCGATGGCCTGGCGACCTTGTTCGACCAGCATCCCGGCGAGATCTGCGCGGTGATCCTCGAGCCGCGCCTGCAGTGCGCCGGCGGCATGCGCATGCATGACCCGGTCTACCTGCAGCGCGTGCGCGAGCTGTGTGATGCGCACGGCGCCTTCATGATCGCCGACGAGATCGCCACCGGCTTCGGCCGCACCGGCACGATGTTCGCCTGCGAGCAGGCCGGCGTGATGCCCGACCTGATGTGCCTGTCCAAGGGCCTCACCGGTGGCTTCCTGCCGCTGGCCGCGGTGCTGGCCACGCAGGCACTGTACGACGCGTTTCTGGATGAGTCGCGCGAGCGCGCCTTCCTGCATTCGCACAGCTACACCGGCAACCCGTTGGCCTGCGCGGCAGCATTGGCGACACTGGACATCTTCCGCGATGAGGATGTGATCGCGCGCAACCGGGGCACTGCTTCGGTGATGGCCACGCTGGCTGCGCCGTTCGCCGACCACCCGCATGTGGCCGACGTACGCCAGGCCGGCATGGTGGTGGCCTTCGAACTGTCGCGCAACGGCAACCGGCATACCCCCTTCAACCCGGCGCTGCGGCTTGGCCTGCACGCCTACAAGGCCGCGCTGAAGCGCGGCGTGGTGCTGCGCCCGCTGGGCGATGTGCTGTACTGGATGCCACCCTATTGCGTGGATGACGAACAACTGGAGCTGCTGGCACAGACCACGCTGGCAGCCATCGACGAGGCGATTGCATGCGCGTGACCCGCTGCCCCATCGACCTGGCGCTGCACAGCGGCCAGACCGTGACCCTGCCGGAAGAGACGGCCAACCACCTGGTACGGGTGATGCGTCTGCGCGAGGGCGATACCTGCGTACTGTTCAACGGCGATGGCCACGACTACAGCGCCACGCTGATCGTGGCCGGCAAGCGCGAGGTGCAGGTCCGCATCGACGCGGTGCAGGCGGTCGGCAACGAATCGCCGCTGGCGATCACGCTGCTGCAGGGCATTGCCCGTGGCGAGAAGATGGACCTGATACTGCAGAAGGCCACCGAGCTGGGCGTGACTGCGATCGTGCCGGTGAATGCAGAGCGTACCGAGGTGAAGCTGGATGCAGCCCGTGCGGAAAAACGCGTGGCGCACTGGAACAACGTGGTGACCTCGGCCTGCGGCCAGTCCGGGCGCGCGCGCATTCCGCAGGTGGGCGCGCCGTTGTCGCTGGCCCAGGCGGCAGCGGTGCTGCCTGCCGATACACTGCGGTTGACGCTGGACCCGCAGGGCGCGCATCAGCTGTCAACGCTGGAAGCCGCGCCGGCCGGCGGCATCGTGATCGCCATTGGGCCTGAGGGCGGTTGGTCGCCGCGTGACCGCGACCAGCTTGCTGCGGCGGGTTTCCAGGGGCTGCAGCTGGGGCCGCGCATCCTGCGCACGGAAACCGCCGGCCTGGCCGCGATCGCGGCGTTGCAGGCGCGGCTTGGGGATCTGGGGTAGGGCGAACACCTGGGGCTGCCGAGCAAGGTCGGCATCTACCAAAGCGCAGGCAGTGCGGTAGTGCCGGCCAGCGGCCGGCACTACCGCCCGGCGGTCAGGCGGCCAGCGAATCCAGCGCCGATTCCAGCGCGTCCAGGTTCGGCAGCAGCGCGCTCTGTTCACCCAGCAGCACGCGCATGTGCACGATCTCCGGCAGGGTTTCCTCCGAGGCATCGGCCAGCAGGCCGTCGCGCGGCACGGCGATCAACTGCGGGAAGTTCTGCGTCAGCAGTGCGTAGTACGGGCGCTGTGCGTTGCCGCTGAGCGCCTTCAGCACCACCACTTTGTTGTGCCCCCCCACCGCTTCATCGCCCAGCCCGGACAGACGGGCAAAGGACAGCAGCGGTACCTGCCAACCGTGCCAGGCGATCTGCCCGACCAGCCAACGCGGTGCATCGGCCACCGGTTCAACCGGCACGCGCGACATCATTTCGGCCACCGTCGCATTGGGCAGCAGCACGCGTTCAGCACCGGCCTGGATCAGGACGCCGCGGATTTCATCATTGCTGGCGTAGCTCATGGCGTTTCTCCGTTGTCCTCGTCCCATCGCGCGGCGATGGCCTGCGCCAGTTCCTGCGGTTCGCCGGCAACCATGCCGGCAGCGACCACCGCCGTTGCAGCAGCCGGGTCATAGCAGCCCTCGCCCACCTGGCCGGCCACCCAGGCGCCGGCGGCAGCCAGGTCCAGGGCCGGGCCGACGTGTGCCAGGTCGGCACCACTGAGCAGCACCAGTGCACTGTGTTCGGCCGGCAGGGCGGCAATCGAAATACCCGCCGGATCGGTCTGGAAATGCAGGCCATCGGCCACGGCACGCACGCCGATGTCATCGGCCAGCACGTGCACCTCGCCCGGGGTGGCACGCCGGCCGGCTTCGGCCAGCTGCACCGGCAGCGGCGACACGCGCGCCATCTGCTTGACCAGATTGCCGTAACGGCCACCGTCCAGGCGCATGTACACCAATACCGGCACGGCCAGCGCGGTGGGCAGTGCGGCCAGCAGGCGGCGCAGCGCATCCGGGCCACCGATGCCGGCCAGCACCAGCAGGGCACCGGCGCGGGACCCGGCCGGCAGGCTGGCATCCAGGTCGACCAGGCTCAGGCGTCCGGTATCGTAGGACGGCACGGCCACCGCATCCGTTCGCGTGCTGGTTCCTGGCGCGGCCGCATCGGCGGCCTCGTCGACCAGCGACCAGGCGGTGTGATCGAAGGACAGCGGCGGCGGCTCGGTGACGGCGGGTGCGGGCACAGACGGCTCGGCCGGTGCCGCATCGATGTCGGCGGCATCCACCTGTGCCTGCAGGGCAGCCAGGTGCTGTTCCAGCGACACCGGTTCGGCGAAAGCTGCAGGCGGTGCAGGCGACGCGTACAGGCCGTCTGCAGGCACATCGCCCGCCCAGTCCTGCGCCTGCTCCATATGAGCGTGCAGTACCGCGTCCTGCGGTGGTACCGGCGGCGGTGCAGGCCGGCCCGGCTCCAGTTGCAGGCTGGGTTCGTCCTCGGCACCTGGCGGCAGCACCTGCTGGTGGCCATGCAGCTTTGCCGACAGGTGGCGGCCCCAGCGTTGCGCTTCCCAGCCGTCGCGGCGCGCGGCGAGTTCGGCTTCGTCGAACACCAGCGTCAGGCCCGGTGCCGACAGTGCCGTCTCCAACCGTTCAAGCGCATCTTCAATGGCCGCTTCCAGGGCGATCACCACGAACTGCGGACGGGCATCGGCCAGGGCCTGCGGCTCCAGCGTGGTCGGGTCGTCTTCCAGCACGAGATGCACATCGGCATGGGCCAGCGCTTCGCGCAGGCGCTCGCGTGCCGCGCCCGGGCGGGCCAGCAGGGCGACGGCCGGAACCGGATTGACATCACTCACGGACACGGGCGATCCCCAGCAGGTCATACACGTTGCGCATCAGGTCCAGCTCCTGGTACGGCTTGCCCAGGTAGCGCTGCACGCCGATCTCGAAGGCGCGCTGGCGATGCTTGTCGCCGCTGCGCGAGGTGATCATCACGATGGGCACGTCCCTGTAGCGCGGGTCGGCACGCATCGCGGTGGCCAGCTCATAGCCGTCCATGCGCGGCATCTCGATGTCCAGCAGCATCAGGTCGGGCACACGCTCTTCCAGCTGCTCCAGCGCTTCGACACCGTCGCGGGCGACGCTGACCTCGAAGTTGTGGCGTTCCAGGATGCGGCCGGTGACCTTGCGCATGGTCAGCGAATCGTCGACCACCATCACCAACGGCACCTGCCGGTCCTGCCGTGGTGCGTTGACCTGCACCGGCGCGGTCGGGTTGGCCAGGTAGCGGCGCACCAGCGGTGCCACGTCGAGGATGACCACCACCCGGCCATCGCCGGTGATGGTGGCACCGTAGATACCCGGCACCGAGGCGATCTGCAGGCCAACCGGCTTCACCACGATTTCGCGGTTGCCCAGCACCTGGTCGATGGCCACGGCGGCACGCAGATCGCCGGCGCGGACCAGCAGCAGCGGCACCTGGTCCTGGCCATCGGCACGGGCCGGTGCCTGACCGACCAGGCTGCCCAGGTCGTACAGCGGGTAGTCTTCGCCGCTGTAACGATAGCTGCTGTCGGCCGCTTCAAAACGCTCGCGCGACAGGCGGCCGATGCCACTGACCGAGGCGACCGGCACGGCGAAGGTGGTTTCGCCGATCTGCACGAACACGGCCTGGGTGACCGCCAGGGTCTGCGGCAGGCGCAGGGTGAAGCGCACGCCCTGCCCGCGCACCGACTGGATGTCGACCGAGCCGCCGAGCTGGCGCACTTCGTTGCGCACCACGTCCATGCCCACGCCGCGGCCGGCCAGCTGGCTGACCTGGTCGGCGGTGGAGAAGCCGGCAGCGAAGATCAGGTTGTCCAGTTCCTGCTCGTTCGGCGCCGCATCGGCGGCCAGCAGGCCGCGGTTGATGGCGCGGCGACGGATCGCTTCGCGGTCCAGTCCGGCACCGTCATCGGCCACTTCCAGCACGATTTCCGAGCCTTCGCGGTGCAGGCGGATGGTGATCTCGCCTTCCTCCGGCTTGCCCGCAGCGCGGCGTTGTTCCGGAGCTTCCAGGCCATGGGCCACCGAGTTGCGCAACATGTGCTCCAGCGGCGCGACCATGCGGTCCAGGACGTTGCGGTCCAGTTCGCCGTGGGTACCTTCCAGGGTGAGGTGGACCTGCTTGCTGGTGTCCATGCCGGCCTGGCGGACGACACGGCGCAGGCGCGGCACCAGCCCGTCGAACGGCACCATGCGCGCACGCATCAGGCCGTCCTGCAGTTCCGAGCTGACGCGCGACTGCTGCTGCAGCAGCGAATCGTACTGGCGCGACAGATCGTCCAGCACACCCTGCAGGCCGCCAAGGTCGGCCGCCGATTCGTTCAGCGCGCGGCTGAGCTGCTGCAGCGTCGAGAAGCGGTCCAGTTCCAGCGGGTCGAACTTCTGGTCGGCCTGGTCCTGCTCGCGCTGGTAACGGGCGACGATCTGCGCCTCGGTTTCCAGGTCGAGACGGCGCAGCTGGTCGCGCAGTCGCGCATTGGTGCGCTCCAGTTCGCCCATGGCGCCACGGAAGGCACCGAGCTGCTGTTCCAGCCGCGAGCGGTAGATGGCCACTTCACCGGCATGGTTGACCAGGCGGTCGAGCAGATCGGCGCGCACGCGCACCTGCTCCTGCTGCGGACGCGCCAGCGGGTCTTCTTCGGCACTGCCCTCCACCGGCAGCGGCGCCGACAGCGGTGCGTCGGCCAGGACCGGCGGCGCGAGCGTCGCCGGGGCCTCGCCGACGACGGCGGTCGGAGCTTCAGCGGCGATGGCAGCCTCGGCACCATCGCCACGGGTACGGGCTTCGAACGCCTCCACCAGGTCCTGCGCGGGTTCGACCACACGGTGGTCGCCGGTACGGGTCAGCAGCTGGTGCAGGCGATCAAAGCCGCGCTCCAGCAGCTGCACGTCGCGGTGTTCGATCTCGGTGCGGCCGGCGGCCACCGCTTCCAGCAAGGATTCGATGCTGTGGCCCAGGTCACCGATGGCGTTGATGCCAGCCATGCGTGCACCGCCCTTCAGCGTGTGCAGATCGCGCTGCAGGCCGGCCACGACTTCGCGGTCCTGCGGTGCATCACGCAGCTCGCTGATCAGGCCATCGCAATGGTCGAGCAGGTCCTTGCCTTCTTCAACGAAGATGTCCACCAGCTCGCGATCATGGATGCTGAAGTCGAGCGCATCGGCTTCGGCTTCGGCTTCGGCTTCGGCAGCTTCGAGCTCGATGGGCGCGACCTGGTCAGCTTCGACGTGGTCGGTCGGTCGGTCGACCGCGTCCGATGCCGGCGCGGCGGCTTCGGCCCCCGGACTCAAGCCCGGGGCATCTTCCATCTCGAACAGACGCGGCGGTGCGGCAGCCTCTACGGGCACCTCGCCCGGCGAAACTTCGTCCACCGTGGCCGGGGACGGCAGCTCGGCGCCCCTTCCTTCACCGGCCAGCGCCTCCGCGCCGACGTCCGCATCTTCGGCAAAGGCCTCGGCCTCGCCCGGCGCGGGTTCGCTGGCCTGCAGGCCGAGCACGGGCCACTGGCCGTCCTCGCCCTGTGCCTGTTCTTCCTCGATCACGTGCAGGCCAGCCTCGCGTGCAGCGTCCAGCGTGACCGGTTCGGCAAACGCCGGCACAGCCATTTCATCGGCCAGTGCGTCGACGTTTTCGTCTTCATCCTCAACGTCGGACACCTGCGTTCGCCCGTCCACGGCAAGCGCTTCATCGATGGCAAGGATGGTGTCCTCGCCCGGATCACGGTCGTCCACCGGCAGCGCGCTGGCGTCCAGATACGGTGAGAGGTCATCGGCCGCTGTCAGCGCGGTCTCGTCCAGAGCGTCCGCAATGGGGGCGAAGAGCAGGGTCGGGGGGGCAGCTTCGTCGTATTCGATGGCTTCGCTGGCGGCCTCTTCGACTGCCGTCGGCAACGTGGCAGCGGCCTCCGGCATCGACGGCCAGCCGGCGTCGAAGTAGCGCGACAGATCTTCGCCGCCGGTCAGTTCGGCTGCTTCCAGACCCGTATCCAGTGCGGCTTCGGCCAAGGTCCCGGCCTGCAGCACATCGGCATCAACAGCCGCTTCGTCGTCTGCGGTGATGTCCGCATCGGGCTCAACGCGGGTCTCCACTTCGATGTCGGCAGCCTCGGCTTCGTCCAGCGCCTCGTCGTCCAGCGCCAGATCCATCATCGGCCAGCGCGCTTCCGGCAGCTCGGCGGCGAGCGCCTGCAGGCGCTGGGCCAGTTCGGCCTGCGGCGCAATGCGCGGCCGTTCGGCCTGCAGCGCCGCCATGGTCGAATTGACGGCCAGCGCAGTGGCGGCCAGTGCGGCCCGCGCGTCCGCGCCCGGCACGACGTTGGCGGCCAGCGCACGCTTGATATAGGACTCTGCGCCACCGGTGACGGCGGTGATCTCCGGCACTTCGGTCATCGCGAAGGCGCCGTTCATGGTGTGCACGGCGCGCAGCAGTGCGTCGTTCACCGGCTGCTCGCCCTGCTGTGCCGACTGCAGCCACTGCTGCAGGGTCGCCAGGTGGACGTCCACCTCGGCTTCCAGGATCTCGCGCAGCACGCTGTCGATATTGGCCGGAGTACCGACCGGCCCGGCCACGGGCGCGGCGGAAACCGCCTCATCTGCGAGCTCAGCCGCTTCCACCTGCGGCGCGTCCACCACGGCTTCGGCCTGCTCGACCGGCTGCGGGGCCGCAGCCACCGGCAACGGTACGTAGAAGGTTTCCTCGCCAGCGGCGACGCGGTCAGCGATGGCCTGCATCGCCTGCAGATCAGCAGTGACGCGCTGGCCATCACGCAGCGCGGCGTTCAGCTGCGGCAGCGCATTGCTGGCATGGTCGACCATCGCCAGCACCGCCGGGGTGGCCGGGCGGCTGCCATCAAGCACACGGTTGAGCATGCCCTCGATCTTCCAGGCGAACTCACCCAGGGTGCGGGCGCCGACCAGGCGGCCACTGCCCTTGAGGGTGTGGAAGATGCGACGGATCGGACGCAGCCGGTCCATATTGTCCGGCTGCATGCGCCACGCCGGCAGCAGGGTGGCGAGATTGCCCATCTCGTCGTCGAATTCTTCCAGGAACACCTCGCGGATGTCCTGGTCGATGTTCTCGGCGTCGTCGTCGAAACCGGCTTCGAAACCGGCATGCTCGGCGGCCACCGGCACCGCTTCCGGCGCGGGCGCTGCCGGTGCGGCCTGCGGATTGAACTCGGCTGCGGCAGCGCTCAGTTCGGCGAAGAACTGCGCGTCGGCCTCGCTGAAATCGATGGCGGCGATGGTGTCGACGTCGACCAGCGACACGGTCGCGGCGGGCGCCGTGGTCGCCGCCAGTTCCTCATCCACGCCGGTTTCGGCGGCAGCGAGGGCTTCGATCATTTCCACCGGCGCGGCCTCGGCAGCAACGTCGGCAAGGTCGATCTGCTCGACGGGCTTGATCGTTGCAGCCGCTCCGCTGGCTTCGAACGGTGCGGCCTCGCTGGCATCGACGATGTCCAGTGCCGGCAGCGGCGCGCCCAGTTCATCGTCCAGCGACAGCGTTTCCATCGCCTGCAGCGACAGCACGTCGTCGGCGTTGTCCAGGGCGCTGTTGTCGAAGTGGAACACCACGTCGTCGGCCAGCACGGCCTGGCCGTCATGTTCTGCGGCCACCGGATCGAACACCGGAACAGCAGCCAGCTCCAGCGTAGCGCCACCGGCGGCGACGTCCAGCGCGGCGAAATCGAAGTCCTCGCGGGTGTCTTCCAGTACCAGCGCGTCGCCGTCAGCCTGTGCGTCGGCGGCCTCGGACAGCGTCCACTCCGGGGCAGCGTGGCCGGGTGCGCTGGTCTGCCCGGCACCGACCGGTTCGAAGCTGACCGGTTCGAAGTCGGCAAACGTGGGGGCCCGCTCTTCAGCGGCCGGCAGCGTTTCGTACGCGCCGATTTCCCACTGCGGCACGCTCGGTGCAGGCGCGGTGGAGGCCGCAAACAGCAACGGCGCAGGCTCGGCCTGGACCGTTACCTGGGACGGTGCAGGACCGTCCTGCCCGTCCAGTGCACCGAACACCAGCGTGTTGTCGGCCACTGGCGCCGCCGGCAGTGGATCGAAGGTGAAGTCCGGCAGCGGCGGCGGAATCTCGCCCGGTGCGGGCGCGGCCGGCTGCACGGCGATTTCCACCGCCTCCAGCTGCAACGGCACCGCGGCCAGCGGCACGCTCTCGCGTTCGACCGGCTGCAGCGGCGCGATCGAGGCTTCGGCCGCGTCGTTGTGCTGCGCAGGCAGCGGCCAGTAGCGCAGGGTTTCCAGGCTGCTGCGGGTGATGTCGAGGATGTCCTCGCGTCCCGGGCGGCGGTCACGCAGCGCTTCCAGGTAATACTCCAGGCTGGCCATGGCGTCGGCCAGCGTGTCCAGTTGGCGGCCACTGGGCACGCGCTGGCGGCCGATCAGTTCGGCCTCGATGTACTGCTGCACGCCGCGCAGGTAGTCGGCGGCGGTGCCCAGGTCGAGCATGCGCAGCGCGCCGGAGACATCCCCCAGCAGGCGCGGCACGTCCTGCAGTTCGGCATGGTTCCAGCTGGTTTCGATGAAGGCGACGAAGTGCTCGCGGGCGGCGGCGAAATTGGCGATCGCCTCGTGCGCCAGCACCTCCACCGTGCGCCGGTTTTCCACCGCGCTCGGATCGTCCTCGCCACTGCCGCCAGCGCCCAGATGGGCGACCTGGTCATCCAGCGATGCGTCGACATAGAGCAGTGCGCCAGCGATATCCAGCAGCATGTCCTCGTCGATCTGCTGGCGGCCCTCGACCACACCCAGCAGCGCATCACGCTGCTGCGCGACCACGCCACGGGCGGCGCCCAGGCCCATCATGCCCAGCGTGTCGCCCACGGCGCCAAGCTTGGTCACCTGCTCCTGCAGCTGCTGCGGCGCGCCGCCGGTGCGCAGGTGCAGGTCCAGCGCATCCTTGACCTGCAGCAGCTCTTCCTTGACCGCGCTGCCGACGGTGTCCAGCAGCTCGCGGTTGCGCCCGCTCAGGCTGCCACGGGCGTGGTCCAGCTCCGCTTCGGTGGCACTGACGCTGTCCGGCGCGAAGGCGAACAGCACGCTGTCATTGACGCCTTCCTCGCCACGCGCGGCGCGGATCTCGTTCAGCAGCGGCATCAGCACGATGGGAATATCGCGGTGACCGTTCTGCAGGCGTTCCAGGTAATCGGGCAGCAGCACGCTGCCACGCATCAGCGTCGCGCAGGCTTCATCGCGGTCAGCCACACGGTCTTCGCCGACGGCCACGGCCAGCTGTTCCAGTTCTTCGGCCACCATCGCCGGGGCATACAGCTCGACCATGCGCAGGGTGCCCTGCACCTGGTGCAGGTAGCCGGCGCAGATACGCATGCGGCTGCCATCGGCCGGGTCTTCGACAAAGTACTCGACCTCGTTGCGCACCTGGCGCAGGGTCTCGTCCAGCTCGGGCTTGACCCAGCCCAGCGCTGCATGGCTCATCGCATCGCGCAGGCTGCTCATGGACGCGCTCCAGTCGCCGCCGCGCGCAGGCCGCGCGCATTCTGGCGTGGGAAATGGAATTGCTTCATCGAATGATTCCTTGCTCGCCGCCCTGCCCGCGTCACGCCGGCAGCTTGAAGTCGGCGACCGAACGACGCAGGTCGGCCGCCAACTGCGCCAGGTGCCCGATCGACTCGGCAGTCTGTCCGGCACCCTGCGAGGTCTGGCCGGTGATCTGCCGGATCACGCCCATGGTGCGGGTGATGTCCGAGGCCGCAGCGGACTGCTGCTGGGCGGCGATGGAGATGTTCTTGATGAGGGTGTTCAGTGCATTGGACACGCGCTCGATCTCGGTCAGCGCGGTGCCGGCGTCCTCGGCCAGGCGTGCGCCGGACACCACTTCGGCGGTGGTCTGTTCCATCGAGGTGACCGCTTCGTTGGTATCGGCCTGAATGGCCTGCACCAGGTTTTCGATGCGTCGGGTCGCGCCGGAGGTACGTTCTGCCAGGCGCTGCACTTCATCGGCCACGACCGCGAAACCGCGGCCCGCTTCACCGGCCGACGCTGCCTGCACGGCCGCGTTCAGCGCCAGGATGTTGGTCTGCTCGGAAATGTCGTTGATCAGTTCCACGATCGAGCCGATTTCCTGCGACGACTCACCCAGGCGCTTGATGCGCTTGGAGGTTTCCTGGATCTGGTCGCGGATCTGGTCCATGCCCTGGATGGTCTCGCGGACCACGCCGGCACCCTCGGCGGCGATGACCACCGAACGCTGTGCCACGTCGGCCGACTCGGCCGAGTTGCGCGACACCTGTTCAATGCTCGCCGCGATTTCGCCGATGCGGTCCGAAGCCGAGGTGATCTGGTTGGCCTGGTGGCCGGCGGCCTCCGCCAGCTGCATGGCGGTGGCCTGGGTTTCCTGGGTGGACACGGCGACCTTGGCCGAGGTGTCGTTGATGGTGGTCACCAGGTGGCGCAGTTCGTCGACGGCGTAGTTGATGGCGTCGGCGATGGCGCCGGTCATGTCCTCGGTCACCGAGGCCTTGACGGTCAGGTCACCTTCGCCCAGCGAGGAGATTTCGTCCAGCAGCCGCATGATGGCCTGCTGGTTGCGGCTGTTGAACTCCACCTGGGTCTGGTAGCGCAGTTCCTGTTCGCGCGAGCGGCTGCGTACGCTGGTGGAGACGAAGCCGATGATCGCAATCAGCGACAGCGCACCGGAGATGACGCCGATCCAGAAATTCGGGAACAGGCGGGTATCGGACACCGAGCCGAACGAGGAGAATGCTTCGAACAGCTTGCGGCTGTCGTCCAGCATGCGCGCCGAGCCCTGGCCCAGCGCGTTGGCGGCGGACTGCGCGGCGAACAGCTGGCGCGAGCTGGCCAGGATCGCGTCGGCGTCCTGCTTCATCGCTTCCCACTTCTGCTGCGACTGTTCCAGCGCGGCCACCGCACCGGCACCGCGCACGGCGGTGATGCCCAGCTCTTCGTTGCCGTTGCGCAGGCCATCGAGCACCTGCGAGAACACGGTGATGTCACGGGCCAGGGCGTCGCCCGAGGCCGCTGCGGCGGTACCACCGGCGCGCATTTCGGTCACGCGGCGGGCCATCGAACCGGCCACCACGACCTGCTGCAGCGCGCTGTACACCTGCGAGGCGGGTGCGCCGGACGCGGACATCGCGCGCACCAGCTCGTTCAGCTGGGCCTGCAGGCCCGGCACCGCGCCGGTGAAGTTGTTGGCATTGCCGGCCAGGGCCAGCACCGCCGGCTCACTGGCCACCAGCTGGCCCGCCTGCTTGCCCAACGGGGTCCAGGTGTCGGCCAGCGTGGTGATCGCCTTGGACACGCCCGGCTCGTTGCCGTAACGGCCCTGCAGGGTGGATACGTTCTGTTCGATGGCGTTGCGGGTGGCCTTGAAGGCGGTGAACGCCTGCGCGTTGCCGCCCACCGCATCACGGCCCTGGTTGGCCAGCTGCTGCGACAGCACCTGCAGGTCGGCGGCCTTGGAGCCGGCATCGGCCAGGCGGCTGCCCTGCCAGGTGGAAACGCCGGTGTTCACACCGAACACGATCATCGACAGGGCCAGCAGGGCCAGCCAGAGGTTGCTGCCGCCCAGCCGCAGCTTGCCGGTCTTGGGAGCGTCCGAAGCAGTACTCATCGTTCAACCTCGATCTTCAATGCAGGGGGCGTTGCCCGGCCTCAGGCCGCGGCTTGCCGGAATTCAGGGGTGCGCGACAGCAACGAGAGCGAGAACACGCCCCAGTCGTGGCCATCGGCATGGAAGGCGCGATCAACGAAATGGCCGTAGCGGCCTTCAGCCAGGGTGCCGGCCGGGACCTGCTGGCCCAGTTCGAAGCTGCGCTGGCCGAACAGTTCGTCGATGGTCAGCGCCACGTCACCGCCGGCCTGGCGCATGATCAGCACGCGCTGGCCTTCCTGCTGCACGGTGCGGGTGCCTTCCAGGAAGTACTTCAGGTCGACCACCGGGAACAGGTTGCCGCGCAGGTTGCCCACGCCCAGCAGCCAGGGCTGCGCGCACGGCACCGGGGTCACCGGCGGCATCGGCACGATTTCCACCACTTCGCGGAAATCGGACACCAGCCGGCGCTGTCCCACACGGAAACCGACGCCGCGCCACAGGTCCTGGGCGAACTGCCGCTCGGGCAGCTGTACCGCATGGTTCAGGCTGCGCCGCTCGTAGGCTTCAAGAATGTCGAAGGGCGAACGCATCAGGCCACCAGTTCGTTGATCCGCGCGATCAGCTCTTCCTCGCGCGGCGGCTTGACGATGTAATCGGCCGCGCCCTGGCGCAGGCCCCATGCCTTGTCGGTTTCCATCGCCTTGGTGCTGACGATGATGACCGGGATGTGCTTGATGGCCGCGTCACGCGACATCGCGCGGGTGGCCTGGAAGCCGCTCATGCCGGGCAGGACCACGTCCATCAGCACCAGCTGTGGAACCTGGTCACGGATCAGCTGCAGGCCATCTTCGGCGTTGTCCGCTTCCAGCACCTCGTGGCCGGCACGGCGCAGCCACTGGGTGAACACCGCGCGGTCGGTCGGTGAATCCTCGATCAGGACGATACGAGCCATTGTGCCTTTCCCCCGCGCACCGGCAAGAGCTTCTACAACGACCAGGTGTGGTCGCAGCTGCGCCTG
>NZ_JBNNHG010000015.1:0-47025 GCF_050268705.1 Stenotrophomonas sp. NPDC077659
CCAGGCCGGGGCGGCCGGCTGCGTCGTGCACCAGGCGCACCACCAGTTCCACTGCTCCGCCGACATTCCG
Organism: Stenotrophomonas sp. NPDC077659; assembly: GCF_050268705.1. Classification (NCBI taxonomy): domain Bacteria; kingdom Pseudomonadati; phylum Pseudomonadota; class Gammaproteobacteria; order Lysobacterales; family Lysobacteraceae; genus Stenotrophomonas; species Stenotrophomonas sp. NPDC077659. The sequence goes on from NZ_JBNNHG010000015.1 coordinate 71, forward strand.
GCGATCTCCTGCACGATGAAGCGGCCCAGCGCGGTACGCACGGCAGCGGTCAGCGTCGCCGGGTCCTGGCTGATGGGGGCGTGCTCGACCAGTGCTTCGGCGATCTTGCGCAGTTGGCGGATCGGGATGCGCTCGACCAGCAGGTTCTGCAGCACGCGCACCACCGCCGACAGCGGCAGCGCCTTGGGCGTCAGGTCTTCGACGAGCTTGGGCGCGCTCTTGCCGAGGTTGGCCAGCAGATGCTGCACCTCCTCATGGCCCAGCAGTTCCGGCGCGTGTTCGCGGATCAGGTGGGAGAGATGGGTGGCGACCACGGTGGCCGGGTCGACCACGGTGTAGCCCATGGTCTCGGCCTGTGCACGCTGGTGCGGCTGGATCCAGGTGGCGTCCAGGCCGAACGCGGGATCCTTGCCGGCGATGCCTTCCAGCGGGCCCAGCGCACTGCCCGGGTCCAGGGCCAGCTCGCGGTCGGGATGGATGTCGGCGGTGGCCACCGGCACCCCATGCACCAGCACCCGGTAGCCGTTGGCCGGCAGTTCAAGGTTGTCGCGGATGTGCACCGAGGGAATCAGGAAGCCCACGTCCTGGGTCAGCTTGCGGCGAACGCCCTTGATGCGCGCCATCAGCTCGCCGCCCTGGCTGCTGTCCACCAGCGGGATCAGCCGGTAGCCTACTTCCAGGCCGAGCGGATCGACCGGGCGTAGTTCGTCCCAGCTCAGTTCCGCGGTGGGGGCCGGTGCGGCCGGGCGGCCCAGTGCGTTCACCGGCCCGTTCTCGCCGGCCTTGGCGGCTTCGTCGGCGGCCGGCGCCTGGGACTTGCGGTACAGCTTCCAGGCGATGAAGCCGAGGATCGCGGCCAGCGTCAGGAAAGCGACGTTCGGCATGCCCGGCACCAGGCCGACCAGGCCGATGATGCCGGCGGTGATGGCCAGGGCGCGGTACTGGCCGAACACCTGGCCGGTCATGGCCTGGGCCATGTCCTGCGAGCGCGAGGCGCGGGTGACCAGCATGGCCACGGCACTGGAGATCAGCAGGGCCGGCAGCTGCGCCACCAGGCCGTCACCGATGGACAGCAGGGTATAGGTCGCGGCCGCATCGCCGAACGGCATGCCATGCTGCAGCACGCCCACGGCCAGGCCGCCGAGCATGTTGATGAACAGGATCAGGATGCCGGCGATGGCATCACCGCGGATGAACTTGCTGGCACCGTCCATCGCACCGTAGAAGTCGGCTTCCTCGCGGACCTCCTCACGGCGGGCCTTGGCTTCCTCACGCGTCAGCAAACCGGCGTTCAGATCGGCGTCGATGGCCATCTGCTTGCCGGGCATGGCATCGAGGATGAAGCGGGCGGTCACTTCCGAGACGCGGCCGGCGCCCTTGGTGATGACCACGAAGTTGATGATGGTGAGGATGGCGAAGACCACGATGCCGACGGCGTAGTTGCCGCCGATGACGAACTCGCCGAACGCGGCGATGACCTTGCCGGCCGCGTCGTGGCCGTTCTGGCCGTTGAGCAGGATCACCCGGGTCGAGGCCACGTTCAGCGCCAGCCGCAACATGGTGGTGACCAGCAGCACGATCGGGAAGATGGTGAAATCCAGCGGGCGCTTCACGTAGACCACCGCCAGCAGCACCATCAGCGAGATGGCGATGTTGAACGTGAACAGCGCATCGAGCACCGGCGCGGCCAGTGGCACCACGACCATGGCCAGCAGGGCCAGGACGATCAGCGGCGCGCCAAGGCCCTGGCGGATCATTTCCAGGGCGCGACGGGTGTTGAAGCCGGATGCCTGGGCGCTCATGTGCGGTCTCCCTTGCCGAATTCATCCACGTCCACGTTCGGGGCGGGCGGCATCGGGCCGGTCCGCCAGTTGCGCAGCTGGTAGACGTAGGACAGCACCTGGGCGACGGCGGAATACAGTCTCACGGGAATTTCCTTTCCGAGTTGTCCTTCCCGATACAAGGCGCGTGCCAAAGGCGGGGCGGAGACGATCGCGACCTTGTTGCCGTCGGCCACCTCGCGGATGCGCAGGGCGGTTTCGTCCACGCCCAGGGCGACCACCGTGGGGGCGCCCATGCTGCTGCCCTCGTACTTCAGGGCCACGGCGTAGTGGGTGGGGTTGACCACCACCACGTCGGCGGTGGGCACCGCTTCCATCATCCGGCGGTTGGCCAGCTGCTGCTGCATATGCCGGATACGGCCCTTTACTTCAGGGCTGCCTTCGCTTTCCTTCATTTCCCGGCGCAGCTCTTCACGGGTCATCTTCAGCTTGCGCATCCAGTTCCAGCGCTGGTACGGGGCGTCGATGGCAGCCAGCACCAGCATCGCCCCGGCCGCGGCCAGCAGCAGCTTGAGGGTAAAGCCCAGGCCGTGGCCGATGGCCGATTCCAGCGGCTGGCTGAGCAGGCCGCGCAGGCTGTCGAAGCTGTTGGCGAACACCAGCGCCGCCGCCGCGCCGACAAAGCCCATGCGCAGCATCGACTTGGTGAGTTCAGCCAGGGCCTCCGGGCCCCACATGCGTTTCAGCCCGGACATGGGGCTGAGCCGCTTTGGATCGGGGACCAGCGACTTGTTCGACCAGCGCAGCCCGCCCATCACCACCGGGGCCAGGAAACTGGCCAGGACGCAGACCAGCAGCAGCGGCCAGCACGCCAGCAGCAGGCGCAGGAACAGCATGCCGAAGTGGCCGAACAACAGCTGCGGGTTCTGCCACAGGGCGGGATCGGGACTGAGTGCGGCGCGCATCCAGGCCCGGCCGTTGGCGCCCAGCGAGGCGCTGCTGGCCATGATGGCGATCACCCCCGCGCCGAACACCGCCACGGTGGCCAGTTCGCGCGAGCGGGGGATGTTGACCTGCTCGCGGGCTTCACGCAGTCGCTTTTCGGTTGGCTGTTCGGTCTTTTCGCCTGCGTCTTCGTTCTCGGACATCACGGGCACTGCGGCTGGGGTTGCCGGGGTGCGTGCAAGAAGTGTTCCGTGACGGCGGGGCGGATGCAGGTGCTTGGTAGCGCCGCGCCGGGCCCGGCGGGGGCGCTGGCGGGGAAGGGGGTGCCAACCAAGGTTGGCACCTACCAAGGCAGATTCAGGTGTCCCGGGAGCGCTCGGTGGCAGCGGAGACTGACCGGGCGGGCTCGGCAAGGCCCTCCACTTCCTTCAGCGGCACTTCCCCCACGCCGAGCGCGCGTTCGATCTGCAGGTCGCTGCCTTGCGCGCTCAGCTGTGCCTGCAGGCGTGAGAAGTCACCGCACCAGAGTGTCTCCACGTCGCGGTCGCGGCTGCGGTCACGCTGGGCGTCCATCGCCACCGCACGCACCTGCAGCCGACCGTTTCCGGCATTTCCGCCGAGTTCCACGCCATAGCCGGGGCTGGCGGGTCGACGCAGCACCACGCGCCCATGGTCGGACCAGGCCGTGGCCATGCCTTCGCGCACTTCGTAGCCCAGCTCGGCAAGCCCGGCCAACAGGGCGGCGCGACGCGAAGCGGCCGCCCGAACCTGATGGTGATCATCGATGGCGCGCTGGCAAGCATCGGCCAGGGCACGCAGGCGAGCAGCCGGTACGTCCGTATCGGCGGCGGCGACCTCGCGCAGCAGCTCGCCCTGGGTGACCGCATCAAGCGTACTGAGGATATGGGCCAGGTCCTGCAGGTGCGTCAGGTGCTCGCGCTGCTGGCGGAAGGCCGTGGCGGCGCTGGCAAGATCCAGCACCAGGCTGTCCAGGAGGAGGTTGCGCCGCTGCGCGTCGGTTTCTGCCTCGGCCGCACGCAGCGCTTCCTGGAATGCCGTGGCGAAGCCTTCTCCCTGCAGCAGCTGCAGTTCGGCGATGTGCCGATCAATACGCAGCAGCCGCGGGTCACGTTTGATGGGCGCCGCGTGCCAGGCAGTGGACAGTCCGGAGGCATCCTCACGCAGGGCGTTGGCAATATCGCGCTGTGCCTGGCTGAGTGCCTCGCCCTGTTCGCGCGGGGAAAGCGACAGCGTGGCCCGTGCCAGCAGCGTTTCGGCATCGGGTTCGGCACCGCCTTCAGCCAGCCGGGTCAGAGCCTGGGATAGTTCTACATCCACGGTTACGCCACCGTCATGCAACGCCTTGAGGACCGTAGCGGCATTCTGTTGCTGGCGCCGGACGCGCTGTCGCTGGGCGATGCGCTGTTCTATAGCGTGTTCCTCACGCTCAGCGAGGTCAGCGCGCAGCCAGGCCATCTCGGCCTTCACCTGGGAAGCGTAAAACGCATTGTCACTTTCGGCGGCTGCCGCGCGCAGGATATTACGGCGTGCCAGTACGGCAGTGAGCTGGGCCTGTTCCAGGCTCTGCAACTGCTGAGCACGTTGCTGCCAACGCTGCACCTCGCGTTCCAGCAGGCTCAGCATATGCTCGCGGAGGGCGCGGAGTTCGGCTTCGGACCGGATACGGACAACTTTCGGGCCGCTCATGCGGAGGCCTCCGGGACAGGAGCCTGCTTCCTGTCAGAGCCTGGCGCGGCGCGCTCCAATGCCTGCTCCACCGCCTGGCGCAGGCGTGCGCGTTCGCCATCACCGTCGTGGTACCAGCCCTGCGACGACACGCGATGCAGCCGTGGAATGGCGCGCCCCAGTACGGTCGGGCGCCAGATCTCGCGGGCGCGCGCCCGCTGCAGCAGGCCATGGCTCGGCGCATCGCATTCGATGCCGATGGCGTACAGGCCTGTGCGCGGGTCTTCGATGGCAAAATCCAGGCCGAAGGCATCACCTTCGCTGGCCGGATTGGCAACCCAGCCCAGTGAGCGCAGGTACTCCCCGACGATGGCGACGAAGCCGTCCTGTGCGCTACGTGCCGTGCTGCGCACCGTGCTGCGGTCGGTCTGCAGGCGGTTCAGCAGGCTCGTGCTGGCCTCGAACTCGCCCGCACACAGGGCACGTGCATATTCCAGGTAGCCTTGCAGATAGTCACGCGGGGTAGTGGGGGCGCGCTGGGTATTGAACATGTCCGACACATCGTTGATCGGCATCGAGGTGATCATCACCACCTTCTGCCGAGCGCGGGTGACGGCTACGTTCAGCCTCCGCTCGCCACCTGTCTGGCCGAGCACACCGAAGTTGCGCCGGAACGTGCCCTGGCCGTTGCGGCCGAAGGTGGTGGAGAAAACGATCACGTCGCGCTCGTCGCCCTGCACGTTTTCCACGTTCTTGATGAACACCGACATGTCTTCACCCTCCACGATGCGCTCACGTTCCTGCTGCAGGGCCACGCGGAACGACTCGTCCTCGCTGGCCCGCAGTTCCAGCTGGTCCTCGATCAGCTCGGCCTGCTTGCGGTTGAAGGTCACCACGCCCACCGAGGGGCGCTGTGCACGGGGTGCCTGCCAGAGAGCCTCGAGGTAGGCCACCACGCGTTCGGCCTCCAGCGCGTTGCTCTGGTTCTGGTACAGGCCATCCACCTGGATCAGCTGCAGCGGCTTGACCTGCTGGATGCGTGCCTGCGGGTGACGGACGGGTACGTTGAGACGGTTGCCATAGAAGGACGCGTTCGAGAAGCCGATGAGCTCGCGGTACGCCGAGCGGTAGTGAATCTGCAGGGTGGTGCTGGGCAGCACGGTGCGCGCCAACTGCAGCAGATCCGGGCAATCCTTGATCTCACGCCGGTTCCAATCGTCCTCGAATGCCTCGCGCTGCGCCTCGTCGGTTTCTGCGTCCGGTTCTTCGCCATCGAACACTTCGGCTTCATCACTTTCCACGCGGCTGGAAAAGAACGCAGTGGGCGGCATCTGCTTTTCGTCACCGCTGACGACCGTGACCTTGCCACGGAACAGGGTGGGGAGGGCGTACTCCACCGGCATCTGCGAAGCCTCGTCGTAGATCACGGTATCGAACAGGCCGGCCTGCAGTGGCAGCACCCGACTGGCCACATCCGGGTTCATCAGCCAGACCGGGCGTAGGTGCATGAGGCCCAGTGCGCTGCCCAGCTCGATGAACTCGCGCAGGCGCCGCGAGCGGCGTCCGGTCAGCCGGGTAACGTCTTCCCATTGCTTGCGGTTGCCCAGTGCGGCCATGTCCAGCTGGCTGCCAAGCAGGTCGCGGTTCAGGCGGCGCATCTGCCTGTCAGCCTCGGCCAGGGCGCTGATTTTCGCCTGTGCTTCGTCCTGGCTGAACTGCAGTTCGGGAAGCTCGTGCTCGAGACGATGTTTCCAGCCAAGCCGAGCTTCGCGGTTCAACAGCCGCCGTATGGCGCTTTCCAACTGGTCGGGCGGCACTGCATCCAACTGTGCCTCACGCTGGCGCAGCTGCCCCAGCAGCTGGAGAGCGGCGTCATCCAGCTGGCCTGCGCGGCCACGGAACCGCTGATAGGCCGGCAGGCTTGGCAGCGCGCCCTGCAGACGGTCCAGTGCAAGCTGGTTGTCCAGGTTGTGCAGGACGTTCCGCCGCAGTTGCTGGGCCAGCCGGTCGTCGAGCCAGTCCTGGAGTGAAGCAAGGTGGCGCAGGCTCGCCTTACGCGCGGCGTGCCTCAGCAGGGAGGCATCCAGGTCATCCAGCAGCATCTTCAGCTGGGCCTTGTCGCCGGTCAACATGGCGGTATCGGTCTGCTGGGCGCGTGGGGATTGGGCAAGTGCACGCGCCAGAGCCTGCACTTCCAGCAGCCCAGCAAGATCCTGTTGCAGCTGAGGCAGCAGGTCGGCACCGCCGTCTTCAGCAACGGCGGGCAGCCCCAGTGCCAAGCGGCCGCTGTTGTACTGGCTGCGCAATGGCGCCAACTGCAGCTCCAGGCGCACTGCGCCCAGCAGGGCCGGCAAGGCCCCATCGCGGGTGAGGCCGCCATGCTCGCGCAGCAGGCGATCAAGCCGTCCGCGCTGAACGATGTGGCGTGGATTCAGACGGGACCACCAGGTGGTTCGAGCGATCACGGTCGTGCAGTCCTGCTCATGCCGGCGCAATGTGGCTTCATCCAGCCTGGCCAGCGCGCTGGAGAGACCGGGTACCCCACTGCCGTGAGCGACCTGGCCAAGCTGCTGCTCGACCCGCCGCAGCTGGACGACAAGGCTGTCGCCCTTTACTGGATCGCCGCCGCTCGGGCTGCGGAAGAGTGGCAGCCAGCGGGCGAGACGCTGGCGCTGCTCGTCACGCAGGGCCAGCAGCGTGGTCACATGCTCGCTGATCCAGGCCCGATAGGGCGCCGCGTCATCGATCTCGAAGCTGGCAGGATGCTCGGCCAGTGCCTGCTGGCGTTGCCGTTCGGCCTGCACGAAGGCATGCAGGCTTTCGGCGAAGGCGTCCAGCGTGGCGCTGTCCGCGGCAAACGGCCGAAGATCCGCCAGAGGACTACCTTCGTAGCGCGCCGGCAGCCACCAGCGCACCAGCGGTGCACATTGCTCTTCAAGCGCCGTGAGCTGGGCCACGTCCAGTGTGCCCAGGCGTTGCCGCAGCGCGGGAAACTCCAGGGGCGGCAGGCCCGTCTCCAGTTCGATCAGCTCGCCCAGCAACTGCCGATAGCTGAGGTGGCTGAGAGGATCGATGCGATGCAGGCTGTGCTGGAAGCGGTCAAGTTCACCCTCAAGCGATTCGATGCGGGCGGCGGTGCGCTCGCGCGCTGCGCGCCCGTCCGGGTCACCACTACCCTCGGCGAACAAGCGATCCAGCTGCTCGCGTATCGCGCGGATGACGGGCTCGCGATCCTGGTTGACGTCGTTGACCATGACGATGCGCTGGCCCAGCCCTTCGGCAACCAGACGCTTGTGCACCACTTCAAGGGCAGCGTGCTTCTGGCACACGATGAGCAGGCTGCGACCGCGGCCGATGGCGTCGGCCACCATGTTGACGATGGTCTGGCTCTTGCCGGTGCCGGGTGGCCCCTCGATCAACAGGCCTGGGCCTTGCCGGGCCTGCAGCACCGCCGCTTCCTGTGAAGGATCGCTGGCGACAGTGAAGTAGCGATCCAATTCAGCTGGCGCGGCGGTCGCGGCCGCATTGTCCGCTGGCGGTGCCAGGCGCAGGGCGGTCTCCAGGCCGGTGCCATTGGGGGGGAGCACCTTCAATTGGCGAAGGTCCTCGCCAATCGCCTGGCCCATGAAGGTGACATGAAACAGGACAGCGGCACACTCCAGTTCGTCGCCAAGCGGATCCACCGCTACATCCGGGCCTGGCAGGGCAGTCAGGGTGCGCGAGCGGACACGGGCCAGCATGCCGAAGGCATCCATCACGTCGGACGCGCGCAGCGACGATCGACCCAGCAGTTCATCGGCCGATGTCTGCCAGCGGCGGAACATCTCAGGACCGAGGATGCTTTGCAGTGCTGGATTGATCCGTACTTCCTCGCGCTCGCCATCGAAGGCAAGGTTGGCCTGGTAGCGGTGGGCCAGTTCCATGTCCAGCTTTACCGGCCACAACAGCAGCGGAATGATGCGGGCTCGCGCGTTGCTGCGCGGATCGCGGCTGAGCAGGAAGGGAAATCCAAGGTACAGGCCATCGATGCCGGTATCGCGCTTGTAGAGGGTGCTTTGGCGCAGCAACGAGCGCAGCCGCTGCTCAACCGACGGGGTGCGCTGGAGAGCTTCCGGATCGACAGTGACGGCGCGTGCGTTGCGCTGCATCAGGTGGTCGAGCAGCGCGGCGGCGGGGCGTCGCACACAGTTCAGTTCGTGGATATCCACCCGCGCGGTGGTCTTGCCGATGCTCATCCGGACCAGCGGCCCGCGCATGACAGCGGTGACCACCTTCTTCTCGAAGAAGTCCAGGATCTGGGCCACGTACTGCTGCCGTTGCGGCTGCTGCCAGCGGCTGCCCGGAACGGCCAGCACCACGAGCGCGCGCGCCAGTGGCATGCGCCGTTCCAGGCGGAACTGTTCGGCCCAGCTGTCGATGACCGGCATGCCGGATCGGGCGAAACCGAGGATACGCTCGTCCATCGCGCGGTACAGTTCTGTTCGTGGGTGTTGCAGCAGCAGTGTGGCCGCATCGGCATCCCATTCGGCAAGACCTGCCTTGGCTGCCAGTGCAGTGGCGTCGGCGACGATGGCGTCTACCGAGCGGAACTGACCGATGGCGGCACTGAGCAGGACCATCAGGTCTTCTTCGGTGACAAGTCTGCGTTCGGCCAGGGCCGCCAGGCCGGGGTGCTCCGTATCGGGCAGCAACCGCTGACGCTCCTGCCACTGGCTGGCCAGGCGGGCTCGCGAGGTGGACAGCAGGTAGACCCGCAGCACTTCTTCGATGAGGTCGATCTGTTGGTGCAGCGCACGCTGCCGCACGTTCTGCGCACGCAGCTTCAATCTCGACAGCCACGCATCGGTCTGCAGTTGTTCGAGCAGGTCCGGTACCGATCCGCTGATCAGGCGGTAGCCTTCCAGTGGGTGATCAAGCAGCCAACCAGGCGTGACGATGCTGCCGCGGTGGATGAGTGGCATTTCCGGATTGAGGATCTTCAATGCCAGCATCAGCTTGAAGTCTTCTTCCACGCCTTCGTGCTGTACTACCTGGCGCAGCGCGGACACGGTAGAAGGAGCAAGCCCAGCCTGGTCCGCCCAGGTGACGATGACGCCGCGCAACAGGCTGTCACGTGCTTCGTCCCAGTGCTCGGCCTGTGCAGCCTCCAGGGCGAAGAACGCAGGACGATGGAAGCGACGCTCATCCAGGCGAAGGCTTGCCCCGTCGCCCTCATCGCGCTCCTGCGCAGGCGAGGGCGGGGCCGCCACCGTAATGCCGGCCAGCCAATCCGACACCTCCGGCCACTGCCAGCGCTGGTGGCGGTCACGCACCAGCAGGCCGCGCAGCAGCAGATTCAGGTCCGGATCGATATCGGGCGGAATGGGTACGCCATTGGCCAGCACGTGGATCAGGTAAGCGTTGGTATGGGTGCCCTCGAAGCAGCGGCCTTGGGTCAGCTGCTCCAGCAGGATCATGCCCAGGCTCCACCAGTCCGACGCGGCGGCCACGCCGCCGGCGATCGCTTCGGGAGCCATGTAGCGGCTGGTTTCCAGCGGCGAAACGATGTCCAGGTCGAACTCGGACAGACGGGCTGAGCCGAACCCACTGATGACCATGTCCAGAGGGTCGCGCGACCGGACCAGCAGGCTGGCCGGACGCAGGTCACGGTGGCGCAGGCCGGCTTCGTTGAAAGCGTGCAGGGCCTGTCCCAGCTCTCGCACCACATGACGTACCGCCTCACGATCGGCGATGACGCTGCCGAGGTCTGCCAGGCTGCCGCCGGCAAGCATTTCCACGACCTCATAGGCACGTTCATCCCAGCGCCCGGTCGCGATGATGTCCGGCACATGCTCACGTGGCAGCCGTCGGATGACATCGTAGACCGCAGGGTCGGGCTCAGCGCCGGCGCGGTACAGGGTGAGCACCGCCGCCTGTCCCGTCTGCGCATGCTCGGCGTGGTAACGCTCGCGGATGCCATCGGTGCTGCTGATCTGGCGCAACAGCCGCCACTGGTCGATGACCGTTTCGGCACGGCCTGCGTCGCCATCGTGCGGTGCTTCAGGGACGGGCCCGACGGCAGGCGGCATCGCCGGCGCGTCAACGGTTGCGGGCTCGGCGCCGCACTGCAGGCACATCAGGTCACCGGCTTCCAGTGGATGGCCGTTGCTGCAGAGGACATCGACGCGCACGTCGTGCGACGCCTCGGAGACCTGATCCTGGGTCCGCACGATCTGGGGGCGCCAACCATCGGCATGGATGGGCTCGCCAGCCAGGTCCCAACCGCAGGGATGCGCGCCGACCTCGCCTTCGCAGAACAGTTCATGCAGACCGCGTTCGGTATGGCAGTTCGGGCAGAATCGGATCATGCAGTTACTCCACGCCGTCGCCGCTGGGGGCGTGCGCGCTGGTCTGTAGGTGATGACCTTGCGCGCGCAGCATTCCGCGCAGGCGCAGCAGATCGTTGTGTCGGGGGATTCCGGCCATCCACAGGCTGCCATCCTCGTCAAACATGATGTCCAGCGCGTTGTCTGAGGGCGCATGCAGGCGATCAAGCCCTGCAAGCCGGTCGCGGCCAAGGTCGGTAAGCAGGCTCAGCCGCTGGTTGTCGCTTCCGCGCAGTGCCCGGGTCTGCCCGGCAGCGGCCAGGAAGGGATCGCTCATCAGTCCGTCGATCAGACCCGCCGCGTGGCGCAACGGCGTCTGCAGCGTCTCCAGCGAATGACCGCTGTACACGAGGATGTCGCCAGGGCCACGCGAACGCAGGCCTCCCAACAGGGCCCGCAGTGCATCGAACTGGTCGAACGGCTCGCCGCCGGAGATCGTCACCCCGTCGGCCTGCTGCCACCAAGGGGCAAGCTGTTCAAGCAGAGCCTCTACCTCGATGCGGCGATGGCCCGGTCCCCATGTATCGGCGGAGATGCAGCCGGGGCAGCGGATGCTGCAGCCCTGGAACCAGATGCCGAGCCGTTGGCCCGGCCCCAGCGTGGTGACGGGAAAGTGCACCCGCGACAGACTGACCTGCATGCTCAGGACCGTTCTACGGCCAGTCCGCCGGGCTGTACGGCGGTGATGATGAAGTGCTCGCCGGGTTGCGCGTCCTGGTCGAACAGGACGCGTGCCAGCGGGTTGAGCAGGCGCGCCTCAAGCTGGTTGCGGATGCCACGGCCGCCGTTGGAAAGCTCCTGCAGGCACTGCGCCTGCAGCGTATCGCGGGCATCAGCCGCCAGGGTCACGGTCAATTGCTGGGCTTGCAGATCCTGCAGGGTGGCGTCAACCATCTGCTCGAAGATCTGCACAGCGACCTCATCGCGAATGAAGTCGAACACGATGATGTTCTCACCGATCCGGTTCAGGATCTCCGGCCGGTTCAACACCAGCTTGAAGTGGCGGTCTATTTCGGCGTGGACTTTTTCCTGAACCTGCTCGAATGCTTCGCCGGGCAGCACGTTGGGGACCCGTTCGCCGTGTTCGCCCTGGCGGTAGATGCCCAGATTGGAGGTGAAGACGATCAGCGCCTCGGAGAAGTACACACGCTCGCCGCGCCCGGAGGTAAGCACGCCGTCGTCGAGGATCTGCAGGAATTTGTCGAGGATGCGCGGGTGCGCCTTTTCGATCTCGTCAAAGAGCACGACGCTGAAGGGCTTTTCACGGATCGCATTGGTCAGCTCGCCGCCGACGTCATAGCCAACATAGCCGGGAGGTGCACCAGTCAAGCGCTGGTCGGCATGCTCGGCACTGAATTCGGACATGTCAAAGCGGACGTAAGCCCCTTCATCTCCGAACAGCAGACTGGTAATGGTTTTTGCCAATTCGGTCTTGCCGACACCGGTCGGGCCTGCGAGAAAGGCTACGCCGCGCGGCCGGTTGCCCTTGCGGCGAACTCCGACGCCAGTCATCGCGCGCTTGACGATGTCCAGCATGTGGGTCACCGCATGGTCCTGGCCCTTCACCCGTTGCTGCACATAGCTCTGCGCCTCGCGGATACGGGAACGGTCGATGCGAAGCCAGGGGTCTTCGGTGACGCCGATCTTGTAGCGACGCACTGCATCGCTGATCTGCTCCACGCCAACGCCTTCTACACGGGCCAGCTGCGCGATCGCTGTCAGGTCCAGCAGCAGCAGGCCTTCGGTCTCGGTGACAAATGAATCGACGGATTTCGCAAGCACATCCGGCTGCGCTGTTGCTGCGCCAGGCAGGCCTTTCAGCAAGGCAGGCGCCAACGCGCGTCGGATCCGCTGGTCGGGCTTGCTGACCGTAACCGGGTGCAGCCGTGGGTTCCCGACCACCAGCCAGTCGGGAAGGTCGCCTTCCTTTTCAACCACCCACAGCACGCTGTTGAAGAACGGCCTGCGTGCCGCGGTGGCGGGGCGGCTGCGCGCCTGGTGGGCAAGCACCAGGGCGTAGGTAAACAACTGATGCTCGGCTGCACTCAGGTTGTCACTGCGAATACTGAGGCGCGAGGCGAAGTCTAAGATCAGTGCGATCGGTTCGCCGCTGCGATTGATCAGACGTTGCAGGGTGGCCGAGAGCAGGTCGACACCCGCTGCTGCGGCACCATTGGCAGGGGTCAGGCCCAGCTCCCGCAGCAGTGCATCATTTTCGCCCGGCTCGGACCCGGGCCGGCCCAACACCCGGAAGCCGGCGAGTGGATCCCAGCTGAGGACCTGGCTGAAGCCCTCGTCAAGCAGGGTCGTGCAGAGGTGCTGGTTGAAGCCCTGAGCGGTCACCAAGCCCGGCTGCAGCTCGCCAGCCTGAAGGTCGCGCACGTTCCCGGAGAGCACGAACTGGCTCTTGAGGGGCAGGAAACGGACGACGTCCCGCACCCATCGCGGCTTCTCGAACTGGTTCTTCCCTGACATCTTCCTTCCCGGCTCGCCCTTGTACCAGTGAAGCGTATTGCGCACTTCCCGCAATTGCCAGCAGGAAAAGGCCGGACCCTGCCCTCAGCATTCATTCCGGCCCGGTGCTACGTCGGATTCGGCGGCGGCGGGCTCTGCGCCAGCTCAACCCGCGGCCGCGGCAGATCGTGCAGCTGCATGAAGCGGGCGGCGTCGACCGGGCGGCCGAGCAGGAAGCCCTGCAGGTAGTCGCAGCCCAGCCGTTCCAGGTAGGCGCGCTGGGCTGCGGTCTCCACGCCCTCGGCCACGATGTCCATGTCCAGGGCGTGGCCCAGGGCGACGATGGCCGACACGATCACTACGTCTTCGGAGCTGTGTTCCAGATCGCGGACGAAGGCGTGGTCGATCTTGATCTCGGTAGCTGGCAGCCGTTTCAGATACAGCAGGCTGGAATAGCCGGTGCCGAAATCGTCAATGGAGATACCCACGCCCAGCGCCGACAGCGCCTGCAGCAGGCGCAGGCTGGTGTCGGTATCGCGCATCACCGTGTTTTCGGTAATTTCCAGCACCAGCTGGCGCGGAGTAATGCGGTGGCGCTTGAGCACCTCGGTCACGTCCCGCAGCAGGTGAGGCGATCCGAACTGCACAGGCGACAGGTTGACCGACATCGACCAGCCCTCATGCCCGGCATCGTGCCAGCGGCGCAGCTGCGCACACGCCTGGTCCAGCGCCCAGCGGCCGATTTCGTTGATGACACCGCTGCGCTCGGCCAGGCGGATGAAGCGGTCCGGCGGGATCAACCCATGCTCGGGATGGCGCCAGCGGATCAGCGCCTCGGCGCCGATCACCTTCTGCGTGGTCACCTGGATCTTCGGCTGGAAGTGCAGGAACAGCTGGTCGCTGCTGATGGCCCGGCGCAGGTCGGCCAGCAGACGGAACTGCTGCTCGGCGCTGTCGTTCATCCACTCGGCGAACATCACGAAGGCATTCCGGCCCGATTCCTTGGCCTGGTACATGGCCGCATCGGCGAAGGCCATCAGTTGCCGTTCGCTGGCCGCGTGGTCCGGGCAGATCGCCACGCCGATGCTGGCGGTGACCTGCAGCGCGTCGTCCGGCAGCAGTGGCCCGCTCCCCACCGCCTGCAGGATGCGCCGGGCCAGTGTCGGCAAGTCCTCATCGTGGTCGATACGGACCACCAGCACGAACTCGTCACCGCCCAGCCGGGCCAGCATGTCGTGCGGCCGCAGCAGTTGCCGGATGCGCTCGGCCACGGCCACCAGCAGCGCATCGCCCGCCTGGTGTCCATAGGCATCGTTGACCTGCTTGAAGCCATCCAGGTCCATGAACATCACCGCGAAGCGGCTGCCGCCCTGTTCGGCGTCGGCCAGTGCCTGCAGGATGTGCCGCTGCAGCAGCAGGCGGTTGGGCAAGCGGGTGAGCGGATCGTGCAGCGCGGCCTGGGTCAGTTCCTGCTGGGCATCGGTCAGCGAAGTGCTCAGCATCGCGTTGCGCAGGCGCAGCAGCTGCGCCTCCAGCCGCTGGTCCATCCAGGACACCACCAGCACCACCGCCAGGATCGCCACGGTCAGCACCACCACCAGCATCGCCAGCCAGGTGTTCTGCGGGCCATCGCCCACGGCCGCGCCGCACACGCTGCCCTCGGGGAAGCGCGCGGCGGCCATGCCGGTGTAGTGCATGCCGACGATGGCCACGCCCAGCAGGCCGGCGCCGGCCAGACGGTCAACGCTGCGGGTGTGCTGCGCGCGCAGACGGAAGGCCACATACAACGCCACCCAGGAAGCGGCCACCGCGACCGCCAATGACAGGGCCAGCCATACCGGGTCGTAGTCGATGCCCGGGCGCATGCGCAGGGCGGCCATGCCCACGTAATGCATGCCGGCAATGCCGATGCCCATCAGTACCGCGCCGCCGGCCAACCGTGGATGCGGCAGGGTACGCAGGGAGACCAGCCACAGCGCGAACACCGACGCGGCGATGGCCATGGCCAGCGACAACAGGGTAATGGGCAGATCGTAGCCGAGCGGGACGGGCAGATTGAAGGCCAGCATGCCGATGAAATGCATCGACCAGATACCCAGGCCCATCGCGAAGCCGCCGCCCCATCGCCACCACCAGGTGGCCCCCTTGCCGGGCGCGGTGACCGTACGGCTGGCCATGGCCAGTGCGGTGTAGGAAGCCATCACGGCAACCAGCAGCGAAAGCGCCACCAGCCAAGGGTCATACGTGCCTACCAGCATTCGTCATTCTCCCGGACCTGCCTGTCGACGGAAAAACTTCGTTGGGGCATGGGTGAGGCAGGCGGCCCGGACTGCGACTGCCAGGCGCGGCATCCCCTGGTCACCGCGTATTCACTCTAGCGCGAACCGGTGGGGGAGGGGTAGAGCCGAGCCTGTGCTCGGCTTTCTGGTTCGGCCAGAAGCAGCCGAGCATGGGCTCGGCTTTACAGATGCGCGTCACCGGGTGACGGCGCGTGCGGCCTCGAAAGCGGAATCGAACAGGCGTTGCACCGGCGGCCCCATTTCGCCCACCAGCAGGGCAAGCAGGAACAAGCCCAGCAGCAGCGAGACCGGCAGGCCCAGCTGGATCGGGTTCAGCGCAGGCGCGGCACGGGCCAGCACGCCGAACGCCAGGTTCACTGCCAGCATCGCCACCGTCAATGGGATGGCCAGGGTGAGTGCGCCGCGCAGCACGGTCAGCAGCAGGGTGGGGGCGATGCTGAAGAACGCATTCGGATCGGGCAGTGGCGCACCGATGGGCAGGGCGCGGTAACTGTCCACCACCAGCGAGATCAACGCCAGATGGCCGTTGGCCGTAAAGAACAACAAGCCAAAGAGCAGGTAGAACCACTGGCCGATGACGCCGGAGGTGCCACCTCGCAGCGGGTCGCTCATCTGTGCGAAGGCCAGGCCGGTGCCCTGGGCCACCATCTCGCCGGCCATGGCACCGGCTTCGAAGATCAGCCGCAGCATGAAGCCGATGGACACGCCGATGGCCAGTTCACGGGCGATGGTCAGCACGGTGGCGGCATCAAAGCCGGTCCATGCCGGTACCGGCGGCAGCAGCGGGGCCAGGGCGATGGACAGGGTGCCGGCCAGGACCACGCGGATCCGCTGCGGCACCGCGCGGGTGCCTACCATGGGCATGGCCATGGCCACCGCGCCGATGCGCAGCATGGTCCACAGCACCGTGCCGATCATGCCGAAGGCCTGCAGGCCGTCGGCAGCCATCTGGGTGGCGGCATCCATCAGCGCGCGTGTCCTAGCCGATCAAGTGGGGAATGCGCTGGAACAGCAGCGTGGTGAATTCGACCAGGTGGCCGATCAGCAGGCTGCCCAGCGCGAACAGGACGGCAGTCAGTGCGGCGGCCTTGGCCACGAAGGCAATGGTCGGCTCGTTCAACTGGGTCGCGGCCTGGACCACGCCCACCACCACGCCCACCACCAGCACGGTCAGCAGCAGCGGACCGGCCACCCACAATACGGTGATCAGGCCGCCACGCAGTTCGGTCAGGGCAAGTTCGGGAGACATCTCTCTTCCATCGGTAGCGCCGGGCCATGCCCGGCGGCGCTTGTGTAGGTAGAGTCGAGCGTTGCTCGACTGCTCTGCAATTACGCAGGATTGAAGCTGGCCGCCAACGTACCCACCGTCAGCACCCAGCCATCGACCAGCACGAACAGCAGGATCTTGAACGGGGCCGAGACCAGCATCGGCGACAGCATCATCATGCCCATCGACATCAGCACGCTGGCCACCACCAGATCGATGATCACGAACGGGATGAAGATCAGGAAGCCGATCTCGAACGCGGTCTTCAGTTCACTGGTAACAAACGAAGCGACCAGCACCGGGAACGGGATCGCATCGGGGCTGGCGTAGGTGCCGTGCCCGGCGATGCCGGCGAAGGTCATCAGGTCGGTCTCGCGGATCTGCGCCAGCATGAAGCCGCGCAGCGGCTGCGTGGTCAGGGTCCAGGCGGTCTGGAAATCGATGTCGCCGTTGAGATAGGGCGCCATGCCGGTGCTCCACGCCTTGTCCCAGGTCGGCATCATGATCATCGCGGTGAGGAACAGCGCCAGGCCCAGCAGCACCTGGTTGGAGGGCGTCTGCCCGGTGCCCAGCGCCTGCCGCAGCAGGCCCAGCACGATGATGATGCGGGTGAAGGAGGTCAGCACCAGCAGCATTGACGGGATGAGGGTGATCGCCGTCATCAGCAGCAGGGTCTGCAGCGGCAGGCTCACCGGCGCGCCGCCGATCTTTCCCACGTTCACATCAGGCAGCGAGGGCGCTGCACCCGGCGCGGCGAGGGCCAGCGCGGGCAGCAGGCACAGGGCAATCAGCAGCAGCCACGACAGGGCAGTGGCAGGACGGGTAGGGGCGACACGCATCTCAGGGATCCTTGCGCAGCCGCTGGTGCAGCAGCTGGGCGAAATTCGGCAGGTTCTTCAGGTCCGGCACGCGCACGGGCGCCGGCGGCGGCAACGGTTCGGACAGGGTGTGCAGGGCATTGATGCTGGCCGCGGTCACGCCCAGCAGCAGCTGCTGGCCATTGACCTCCACCACCACCACGCGTTCCTTGGCGCCCACGCTCAGGCTGGCCACCAGCTTCATGCCCTCGGGCGGGCGGAAGCCGCTGCCCGGCATGCGCTTGAGCAGCCAGCCCAGGCCCACCACCAGTGCCAGCACCGCCAGCAGCGCCAGCACCGCGCCGAACAGGCTGGGTGCGGCGGCGGCATGCTGGCCGATCTGCGGGGTGGCCTTGGCAGTGGCCTGGGCCGTGGCGAGCAGCAGGTTCAACGCAGTCTCCGGATCCGCTCGCTCGGGCTGACCACGTCGGTCAGGCGCACGCCGAAGCGATCGTTGATGACCACCACTTCGCCGTGGGCGATCAGGGTGCCGTTGACGAACACATCCAGCGATTCGCCGGCGCCGCGTTCCAGTTCCACCACCGAACCCTGGTTGAGCTGCAGCAGGTTGCGGATCGGCAGGCGGGCGCGGCCGACTTCCAGCGACAGGGTCACCGGCACATCGAGGATCACGTCCAGGTTCAGGTCCGGGCTGTGTGATTCATCGGCCTGCAGCGTGCCGAACTGGGCCGGGGTCGGTTCGAGGGCGTCGGTATCGTTCATTGCGGGTCTTCCTGGATGACGGGTACGCGCGGGCGGGTGCCCGGCGGATGGGTAGCGGTGATCTTCACGGCGTTCATGCCGTTGGCGATGCCGAACTCGCCGGTGAACACGGGAATGTTTTCCACGCACAGCGGCACCTGCGGGTTCAGTTCGATCGGCAGGATGTCGCCGACCTTCAGCTGGGTCAGGTCGCGCAGGGTCATGCGCTTGCTGGCCAGCACGCTGGACAGGGTCACTTCGGCGATGTTGAGCTGGTCGCGCAGCATCACGCCCCAGCTGGCGTCGCGGTCATTGCGGTCGCTCTGGATGCCGGCATCGAGCAGTTCGCGGATCGGTTCGAGCATCGAGTAGGGCAGGGTGACGTGGATGTCACCGCCACCGCCGTCGAGTTCGACGTGCAGGCGGCACACCACCACGTACTCGCGCGGCGTCACGATGTTGGCGAAGTGCGGGTTGATCTCTGAATTGATGTATTCGAAATCCACTTCCATCACCGGTGCCCAGGCCTCGCGCAGGTCGGCGAAGGTCTGCTTCAGCAGCAACTGGATCACGCGCATTTCGGTGGCGGTGAACTCGCGGCCCTCGATGCGGGTGGGGTAGCGCCCGTCACCGCCGAAGAAGTTGTCGACGATGGCGAACACCAGGGTCGGCTCGAACACGATCAGGCCCGTGCCCCGCAGCGGCTTGAAGCGGATCAGGTTCAGGTTGGTCGGCACATACAGCGAATGCATGTAATCGTTGAACTTGATCAGTTCGATGCCGCGTACCGACAGTTCGGCCGAGCGCCGGATCAGGTTGAACAGACCGATCCGCCACAGGCGTGCGAAGCGCTCGTGGACCATCTCCAGGGTCGGCATGCGGCCGCGGATGATCCGGTCCTGGCTGGCGAAATCGTATGAACGGGCCTCGCCACTGGGCGTCTCCGGTTCGGTTTCGACCGCGCCACTGTCCACGCCATGGAGCAGGGCATCGATCTCATCCTGGGACAGCAGGTCATTCATCGTGGGCCGCCCTTACTGGGTCACGAAGCTGGTGAACAACAGATCATCGGCACCCTTGTTGCCGGTCTCGGCCTTGAGCACCTTCTGCACTTCGGCCAGCGCGTTGGCCTGCAGCTTCTGCTTGCCGGCGATGTCGGCGATCTGGTCGGCGGTGACCTGCGAGAACAGCATCAGCAGGCGCGCGCGGATGGCCGGGGCGTGGGTCTTGATCGCTTCCAGCGCGGCCGGGTCACGGGTCATCAGCTGCACTTCCACCTGCAGGTAGCGCGGGCCGTCCATCGAGCCGTTGAGGTTGACCACGAAGGCCGGGTCGAGGGCGAAGTACTGGGCCGGGGCCGGCACGGCGCCCTTCTTCGGCGCTTCGGTGGTCTTCTCTTCGTGCTTGGACTGGGTGAAGAACCAGACGGCACCACCGGCGGCACCGGCGGCCAGCACGGCCACCAGGGCGGTGATCAACAGCGGACTGCGCGACTTCGCGGTCTTGTCCTTGTCGGCGGTTTTCTTGGTTTTGTCAGCGGCTGCGGCCACGAGGTGAAGCTCCTGAGGGTTGCTTCACCGGGATATGCAAGGGGCGTGCCGCTGGGCGGGGAGGCGGCGGCGACGGAATTCCGTCGGTGCGGGAAACCGCCGGGCATGGCCCGGCGCTACCGCTTACGCGTAGGCGTCCAGCAGCCCGCGCTGGCGCATCAACTGTGCGGCCGACACCGTGGTGTCGCCCCGCGACGGTTCTCCGTCACCGCCGGCCAGGTCGCCCGTGCCGCCCGGCTGCGCCGACGTACCGCCGTCACCACTTCCGGAATGGCCGACGTCGGCATGGGCCAGCTGGAAGCCCTGCTCGCCCAGCAGTTCGCGCAGGCGCGGCAGACTGCTTTCCAGCGCCTGGCGCACCTCCACGTGCGGGCTGCTGAAGCTGGCATGCACCTTGTCGCCGTTCATCTGCAGGCGCACATCCACCGGGCCCAGGTCTTCGGGGTTGAGACGGATGTGCGCGTGGCCGATCTTCTGGTCGGCCAACCAGCCCAGGCGCGCGCCGACAGCCTGGTCGAAGCCGTCGTCACCCAGGGTCGGGGTCGGCGTCGGTTCGCCATTGAAGGCCGCAGTGCTGCCCAGCGCTGCCTTCAGGTCCTGCAGGGCTGCAGGCAGCGGGGCCTGCAGCGGGGCTGGCGGCGTTCGATCGCCGATCAGCAGGCTGTCGGCGTCGTCAGCACCATCCAGCGCCTGCTGGCCCAAGATCATGTCCGGCAGTTGCTGGGTCGTGATCTGGCCGTCGCTGCCCGCCGTTGCAGCAGTCACTGCGGAGGATGCGGGTGCGCCGGCCGCCAAGGGTGCGGCAGCCGGCAGCGTCGGGGCGGCCGCGGGCAGGCCGGCGTCGACGCCATTGGCGCTGGCCGCGGGCGTAGAGCCGACCCCGTCGGTGGGCACCGGTACCGCCAGCACCAGGCCGGCCAGACCGAGCGGCGGCCACGGCGCATCGTCGCCCTCGCTCGCCGTGTCGTTGTCGTCCGCAGCGGGTGACGTGGAGGGCGAGGAGGCCGTCGCCGCTTCAGTCGGCGCAGCGTCGCTGTCGGTGGCGGCGCTGGACGGTTTGTCTGCGCTGCCGTCCGGGTTGGCGGGCGCGCCATGGGACGACGCGCCCGCCTTGCCTGGCTGGGCCTTGCTGGCCGGTGGTGCCTTCGCGGCGGTTTCGGGCGAGCCCTGCAGCATCTGCCGGAAGTCCTTGCCACCGCCGGTGCCGCGCGCGCCGCTGGAGGCGGTGCTGCCGGTGCTGCCGGTGCTGCCGGTGCCGGTACTGCTGGAAAGCGCGGAGGGCATCACGTGCGGCCTCCCGGTTCGCCACCATCCTGCTCGCCGGCCTGCACGCCGGCCTGGGCAAGGCGTGCACGACGGGCGCCGATGTCATCCATTTCGCGCTGGTCGCGGCGGTCGGTCACCACCTTTTCCTGGGCGCGGTAGCTGGCGGCCAGTTGTTCCAGCACGGCCTTGTCGCGGCTGGCCAGGATCAGGCGCGCTCGCTCGGCTTCCACCTTATCGCGGTTGCCCTGCACCGTGGCCTGCTGCTGCTCCACGGCGCTGTCGAGGCGGTCGAGGAAGGCACGCCGGTTCAGCAGCTGCGCGGGACTGGTCGCGGCCATCTGCGCGTTGGCGTACTCCTCGGCGTAGCGGCGCAGCTCGTCCAGGCGCGACAGGTGGGTGTCGAGCACGCGCTGGCGCTCGGCCAGGTCGCGGGCGACGGCGTCTTCGTGTTCCTGGGCCCGCTTCAGCAGGGGATCGATGCGCTTGGACTGTGTCATGGTGTGGCTCTCTTAATCCACCAGGCGCTGCAGCGCGGCCTGGCTGTGCGGAAGATCGGCGGCCTTGGCGACGTCCTGGCCGAGGAACTCCATGATTTCCGGCCAACGTTCCAGGGCTTCGTCGGTGGCGGCGTCGTTGCCGCGCTGGTAGGCACCGATCGCAATCAGGTCGCGGTTGGACGAGTACGCCGAAACCAGGCGCTTCAACTTGCGGATGCGCAGGCGCCACGGTTCGTCGGCGATTTCCGTGACCACGCGGCTGACCGACGATTCGACGTCGATGGCCGGGTACAGGCCGCTGTCGGCCACCCGGCGCGAGAGCAGGATGTGACCGTCGAGGATGGCGCGCGCCGCGTCGGCAATCGGATCCTGCGGGTCATCGCCTTCGGTCAGCACGGTGTAGAAGGCGGTGATCGAGCCGCGCCCCTTGGCGCCGTTGCCGGCCCGTTCCACCAGTGCCGGCAGCTTGGCGAACACCGACGGCGGGTAGCCGCGGGTGGTCGGCGGCTCGCCCACCGACAGGCCGATCTCGCGCTGGGCCTGGGCGAAGCGGGTCAACGAATCCATCAGCAGCAGCACGTTCAGGCCCTGGTCGCGGAACCACTCGGCAATCGCCGTGGCCCGGTAGGCGCCGTGCAGGCGCGCCAGCGGCGGCCGGTCGGCCGGGCTGGCCACCACCACCGCGCGGCGCAGGCCTTCCTCGCCCAGCGTGGTTTCGACGAAATCACGCACTTCGCGGCCACGTTCACCGATCAGACCGACCACGATGACATCGGCGGCGGTGTAGCGGGTCATCATGCCCAACAGTGTCGATTTACCGACACCGGAGCCAGCGAACAGGCCCACGCGCTGGCCGCGGCCGATCGGCAGCAGGGCATTGATCGCGCGCACGCCCACATCCAGCGGCTGGGTGATGGGCTCGCGCGCAAGCGGGTTGATCGAGACGCCGGCCATGCCGACATGGCCTTCGGCGCGGATCGGGCCTTTGCCATCCAATGGCACGCCATCACTGTCGATGACGCGGCCAAGCAGGCCTTCGCCCACCTCCACCCCGCCACGGCGTGCCGAAGGCACCACGCGTGCGTTGGGCAGCAGGCCATGCAGCTCGGCACTGGGCATCAGGTAGGTGCGTTCACCGGCAAAGCCCACTACTTCGGCATCGACCCAGCCGCCATCGACCACTTCCACTTTGCAGCTGGCGCCCAGCGGGGCCTCGCAGCCCACCGCTTCCAGGGTCAGGCCGACCGCGCGGCGCAGCACGCCTTCGCGGATCAGGCCGCGGCCATGCGCGGTACCCACGCGCAGGTCCTCCAGGCGCCGGGCCAGGCGCAGGTTGCGGGCCGTGGCCCAGTCGGCGGCCGGCGGCGGCAGGTTGGGTCCAGCGGTCATGGAGTGGCTCCTGTCTGGCGGATCACCGCGTCCAGCGCGCCCCGCAGGCGTGCTTCCAGGGTGCCGTCGATGCGCACGGCTTCGGCGTGCACGCGCAGGTCGCCGCGGCTGAGGCTGGCGTCGGGCACCAGGCGCTGGGTGGGTGCCAGGGTCATCAAGGGGGCGAGGGCGGCGATATCGTCCGGATGCAGGCGCACTTCCACTTCACGTGTGCTGCCACCCACCGCGTCCACGGCCTCACCCACCAGCTGTGCCAGCAGTGCCGGATCGGCTTCGTAGGCGCGGCCGACCAGTGCGCCGGCGATGCGTACGGCCAGTTCACCCAGCGCGCCCACTACTTCATTTTCCAGCCGCACCAGCGGTCGGCTGAAGTTGTCCAGGATGCCTTCCATCTGCGCGATCAGACGGCGCACCTCGGCCTGGCCTTGGCCGTACCCATCGGCGTGACCCTGCTGGAAACCTTCCTTCTCCGCGCTGTCCTGGATCGCCTGGATTTCCTCCAGGGTCGGCAGCTGCAGTACCGGTTCCGGCTCATGCTCTGGGTCCGGCTCGGTGAGCGCGAAGACATCCTCATGCGCCAGCTCCGATTGCGGCTGGGCCAAGAGGTCCGGGGCGAGCCAGCGTACGACGTTGCTCACAGCATGGCCTCCGCGCTGCCACCGATGGTGACGGTGCCCTCATCGGCCATGCGCTTGACGATGGCCAGGATCTCGCGCTGTGCGCCTTCCACGTCGGACAGGCGCACCGGACCACGGGCTTCCATGTCTTCCAGCAGGATCTCGGCTGCACGCTGGGACATGTTGCGGGTGATCTTGTCGCGCACCTTGATGTCGGCGCCACGCAGCGCCAGGCCCAGGCGTTCGCCGCTGACTTCGCGCAGCACCAGCTGCATTTCGCGGTCGTCCAGATCCACCAGGTCGTCGAAGACGAACATCAGGTCCTGGATGCGGCCGCTGAGCGGCGCATCGATGCGCGCGATCTCGCCCAGGATCGCCTGGTCCTGGCCGCTTTCCATGAAATTGAGGATGTTGGCCGCACACTGCACGCCGCCGATGTTGGACGACTTCAGGTTCTGGTTGCCGGCGAACTGGCGTTCCATGATTTCGTTGAGCTCGTTCAGTGCATTCGGCGGGATGCCGTCCAGGGTGGCGATGCGCAGCAGCACGTCCACGCGGGTGCGGTCGGGCAGCAGCTTCAGCGCGTCGGCAGCCTGGTCGGTTTCCAGATGGGCCATCACGATGGCGATGATCTGCGGGTGCTCGTTGCGCACCAGGTCGGCCACCGCACGCGGGTCCATCCACTTCAGCGCATCCAGGCCGGTGGTGTTGCGGCCCAGCAGGATGCGGTCGATCAGGCCACTGGCCTTCTCGCTGCCCAGCGCCTGGATGAGCATGTTGCGGATGTAATCGTCCGAACCCACGCCGAGCGAGGTCTTCGAGCCCAGTTCCTGGTTGAACTGGTCCATCACCCGGCCGACCTGGTCGCGGGTGATATCGGTCATGGTGGCCATGGCGATGCCGATCTTCTGCACCTCCTTGGGTTCCATGTGGCGCAGCACTTCGGCCGCGTCCAGTTCACCCAGGGACAGCAGCAGCACAGCAGCGCGCTGCACGCCCGTCAGTTGTACGTCAGTCATTGGCCACCCAGCCCTTGACCACCTGGGCCACGCGCTTGGAATCGGTCTTCACCGCTTCACGGGCCATCCGCAGTCGTTCCTCATAGGAATCCACCGGCAGGGCCAGGGGATCCGGCCCGCCCAGGCTCGCCCGCTCGGCGCCCAGCGCCGGCAGCGGGGTGCCATCGTCATCCACCAGCTGCACATCTGCGGTATGCGGTTCCAGCGCGGTGGCGTCGTCCTTCCTGTTCTGCCCGGTAATGCCGCGCAGGGCAGGGCGCAGCACACCGAACAGCAGGGCCAGCACCACCACCGCGCCCAGCAGCATGCGGCCGGCGTCGAACACCCACGGCAGTTCCCACCAGGCCGGGCCTTCCACCGGGGTGGTGTCGCGCACAAACGGCGCGTTCATCACCGACACGGTATCGCCACGTTCCGCGTTGAAGCCCACCGCCTGTTTGACCAATGCCTCCACGCGGGTCAGTTCGGCAGCCGACAGGGGCTGCGGCGCGACCTTGCCGTTGGCGCCGGCGCGCGGCACGTTGTCCACCAGCACCGCCACCGAGACCCGCTTGATGCGGCCGGCTGGCTGGCGGGTGTGCTGCAGGGTGCGGTCCAGCTCGTAGTTGCGGGTGGCGTTCTTGCTGCTTTCGGTCGGGGCCTGCGCGGTGGGCGGGGCCGCCTGCTGGCCCGGTGGGCTGTTGCTGGTCGCGCCCGGTACGCCCTGCGGGCCCGGGGTGGTGGTGGTGTTCTCGCTCATCTGCTCGCTGCGCAGCTTCTGCGGTTCACCGTTATAGAGTTCGCGGGCTTCCTCGGTCACCGAGAAGTCCATGTCCACGCTTACTTCCGGGTTGACCCGGCCGGGGCCGGTCATCGGCTCCAGCAGCTCGCGGATACGCTGGTTGAACGAGGTTTCCTGGCGGCGAACCTGTTCGAACTGGGCGGCATTGATGGCCGCTTCGCTGTTGGGGTCGCTGACGCTGAGCATGCGGCCGCTCTGGTCGACCACGGTCACCCGTTCCGGTGCCAGGTCGGGAATGCTGGCGGCCACCATGTGCACGATGGCATCGACCTGGCTGCGTTCCAGCTGCTGGCCGCCACGCAGTTCCAGGGTGACCGAGGCACTGGCCACGTCACGCTGTCGGGTGAAGGCGCTGGGCTTGGGAATGGCCAGATGCACGCGCGAATCGCGCACCGGGCGCAGCGTGTTGATGGTGCGCGACAGTTCGGTTTCCAGCGCATGCTGGTAGCGGGCGCTTTCGACGAACTGGCTGACGCCGAAGCCGGGGTCGCGTTCCATCAGCTCGAAGCCGAGCTTGCCGCTGTCGGTCAGGCCGGAGCCGGCCAGCTTCAGTCGGGCATCGTGCAGGTTCTTTTCCGGCACGGTGATGCCACCGGTGGCCGGGTCCAGCTCGAACGGAATCTGCGCCGCACGCAGCAGGTCGGTGGCCTCGGCAGTGGCCTTCTGGTCCAGGCCGGTGTAGAGCGGAACCATGCCCGGCTTCTGCGACCAGAAGAACACGAACAGGCCTGCCGCCACCGCCACCGCGATCATCGCCATCAGGCCCAGGCGGCGGGTGATCTGCAGACTCTGCAGGCGGTCAAACCACTGCCCGGCCTTTTCGGCGTTCAGGGTGTCCTTGGAGAGCGTCAGTGCCATGCGTCAATGTTCCTTACAGCGGCATGTTCATCACGTCCTGGTAAGCCTGGACGAGACGGTTGCGGACTTCCACGGTGGCGCGGAAGGCGATCTGGGACTGCTGCGAGGCGACCATCACCTTGGCCAGGTCGGCGCCGGGTTCGCCCAGCTCGAAGGCCTTGGCCAGGGCGCCGGACGTCTGCTGGGCATCGTTGACGCCGGCGATGGCGCTGCGCAGGGTTTCGGTGAAGCTGGCGGGCTGGACCTGCGGCGCATCCAGCACCGTGCCCGGCAGGGCATTGCTACGCGGCGCTTCGGCCAGCGGATTGAGCGCCGCGGGCTGTCCCATCTGGGTCTGATAGGAGCGGATCTGGGAAAGGATCGAAGTGACGGAGTGGGACATCTGCAACGGTTCCAGAAACAGGGATGGGGTTTTCGTCTGGATGCAGTGCAAGCGGCGTGCCGAAACCGGTTTTCGATTCAGTGAGGTGAGGGTGTGCTGGCAGGACTGCGCCCTGCACCTGCCGCAGCAACGGCAACGGCGGGCTGTTCCGGTTGCGGGGGACGCAGGGTGTCGACCTTGGTCGACACATTTGATCCTTGCCATGGCTGCCGGCCAGTAGATCCACGCCATGCGTGGATGCTGTTCCCGGGGCGTGTGACGCGCCATTTAACCGGCGTCGGTTTTCTGGCCTGGGGCTGCAGGGTCCAGCGGCCGGAATTCTGGCGCTGGCGTGGTGCGATGGGGCCGTCGTGCTGGGTGTAGATGAACCGGCCCTGGGAGTCGGTCAGGCACGTCAGCAGCAGGCTGTAGCGGGCGGGGCCGGCGGAATGGGCCTCGCTCATCTGGATTTCTGCGACGTGCGGCGCCAGGCGACGATAGCGGTAGTTGCCGCCGATGCGGACGTCGGTGCCCAGAACGTCAAGCGTATAGGCGGTATGGCCGAAGCTGACATGCACCATGCGGCCGGCATTGGGATTGTCTGCCGCGTACAGCGGGTCGCTGAGGTTGATGAACCGGCGCTGGTCCAGTGTGGCGGGAAGCGCGCAGTCGGCGGCACCGGCCATGCCGGGGGAGAGCAGAGCAGCGAGCAGGATGTGTCGGCGCATGGAAGAACCTCCTTGGAGTGTTCCATCGTTCTTCCACAACCGGGTGGTGTTGTCTCTAGGACTACGTGCAAATGCGAAGGGGCAGGTGCCCTTTCCCGTGGAAACGGCGCCTGCCCCTGTGACCCCGGCGGCTGCGCTCAGCCCGGCAGTTCAGCCTGCTCGCGCTCGATGCCGTATTTGCGCAGCTTTTCCACCAGGGTGGTGCGGCGCAGGCCAAGCAGCTGGGCGGCGTGGGCGACCACGCCCTGGGTGCGTTCCAGTGCTTCGTTGATCAGGCCCAGCTCGATCGTGGCCATGTGGTTGCGCAGGTCCAGGCCGTCGTCGGGCAGGGCGGCCGGGGCATTGCCCCGGTTCACGGCAATGCCGTGCTCCAGGGCGGTCTGGTTGCCACTACCCGGGGTGTGGAACGAGAAGCTGCGCAGGTCCAGTCGGTCGTCGCTGGGGGCCACCGGTGCCGCCGCAGGGGGCGCCACCGGCACCAGCGCGGCGTCGCCGCGATAGCGGGCCGGCAGGTCCTGCACACGCACCGAGCCACCCGGGTGCAGCACCGCCAGGCGCTCGACCAGGTTGGTCAGTTCGCGCACGTTGCCCGGCCACTCGTAGCTGGCCAGCGCCTGCAGGGCTTCCGGCGTGAAACGGACTTCGCCGCGGCCGGTGCGGCCCAGCTGCCCGGCGATGGTTTCCACCAGCGCGGGCAGATCTTCGCGACGTTCGCGCAGCGCCGGCACTTCGATCGGGAACACGTTGAGGCGATAGAACAGATCCTCACGGAACTTGCCCTCGGCAATGCGCGTTTCCAGATCGCGGTGGGTGGCGGCCACCACGCGCACGTTGCAGCGGATGGTCTGGTTGCCACCGACGCGCTCGAAGCTGCGTTCCTGCAGCACGCGCAGCAGCTTGACCTGCATCGGCAGGCTCATGTCGCCGATTTCGTCCAGCAGCAGCGTGCCGCCCTCGGCCATTTCGAAACGGCCCTTGCGCGCGGACAGCGCACCGGTGAAGGCACCCTTTTCGTGGCCGAACAGTTCACTTTCCAGCAGTTCGGCGGGAATGGCGCCGCAGTTGATTGCAACGAACGGACCATCACGTCGCGGTGAGCGCTGGTGGATGGCGCGCGAGACCACTTCCTTGCCGGTGCCGGATTCGCCCAGCACCAGTACGGTGGTATCGAAGGCGGCTACCTGTTCGATCATGGTACGCAGCCCGGTCACCGCCGGGCCGTTGCCGGTGGGGCCCTGGTCCTGCGCCGCACCGGCCTGGTGCTCGGCATCCAGCCGCTTGAGGCTGGCCCGGCGCAGCAGGGCTTCCATCTGCGCATGGCGCAGTGGTGCTTCCAGCGGCCAGATGTTGGCTTCGTGCAGGCCGTGCTGCCGGGCGAACGTGGCCGCCTCGCCATCGGCCAGCAGCACTGGCGGTGGCAGGCTGCTGCCGCCCAGCCAGGTGTACAGGGCGGCGCTGGCGGCGCTGTCGTCCAGGCTGCCGACGATCACCGCCATCCAGTCGTTCTGGCGCTGGCGGCCCAGGTCGAAGTCGGCCGCGTCGGAGACCCAGCGCGGGTTGAAATCCATGAATTCCAGCAGGGCAACGGTGCGCTCGGCACGCACGGCGTCGTTGTCCAGCACAAGGATGCGCGATTCGCTCACGGTCAATCCTCCCTGAGGCCTTCCAGGATCGGCATGACTTCCTGGATGTACGACAGCTTGCTGACGAAATTGTCGGCGCCGGCGCGCAGCGCATGTTCGCGGTGCTCGACGTCGTCGAAATGGCTGGCAATGACGATGTAGGGTGCGTCGTCCTGCGACTTGATCAGGCGGGTCGCCTGCAGGCCACCCATTTCCGGCATCGCCAGATCCATCAGCACAACCTGGGGCCGCAGCGATTCGGATCGTTCGATGGCCTCCAGGCCATTGCCGGCGCTGCCGACGATCTGCAGCCAGTCGATCTTGCGGAAGTGACGCATCGCCGCGTTGATGAAACCCTCATGGTCATCGACGAGCAGAACGGTGAGCTTGTTCATGTCCAACACCTTTTCAGCCCACGCGGGCCAGCTGTGGTTGCCTGGCGCTGAGCCGGCGCCGTTCACGGGCCGGGGCGATATCCAGTTGTTCGCGGTATTTTGCGACGGTTCGGCGGGCAATGTTCACCCCTTGGCGAGACAGCAGGCCGGCAATGGCCTCGTCGGCCAGCGGGCGACCGGCCGGTTCGGCTTCGATCAGGCGGCGGACCATGGCCTTGACCGCCTGGCCGGACACGCTGGCGCCTTCCAGGCGCACGGCGAAGAAGTGCTTCAGTTCAAAGGTGCCGCGCGGGGTCTGCAGGAACTTGCCGGTGGTGATGCGTGACACCGTGGATTCGTGCATGCCGATTGCCTCGGCCACTTCCTTCAGGGTCAGCGGCGCCATGGCTTCCTCGCCGCGCACCAGGAACGCCGCCTGGCGCTCGACGATCACCCGCGCGGTGCGCAGCAGCGTGTCATAGCGCATCGACAGGCCGCGGCTGAACCAGCGCGCTTCCTGCAGCATCTCGCGCAGGGCCGGCGCGGCCTCGTTGGTGTCAGCCAGCGCCTGTTCGTACTGACTGTTGATCGACACGCGGCGGCTGGTGGCCGGGTTCAGCGCCACTTTCCATTGTCCATCGGCATGCCAGGCGACCACGTCCGGCACCACCACGGTGTTGCGCTCGGGCAGCAGGCTGTCGCCCGGCCGCGGCTGCAGCGACAGGATCAGGCGCACGGCCTCCCGCACATCGTCCACTTCGGCGTCGTGCTGCCGGGCCAGTGCGGGGTAGTCATGTGCGGCCAGGGCGTCCAGCGCGCCTTCCAGGATGCGCGCGGCCAGATGCCGGGCCGGTACCGCGCCGTGCAGGCTGTACAGCTGCGCCAGCAGGCCTTCGCGCAGGTCCTGCGCAGCCATGCCGGCCGGTTCGCCGTGCAGCAGCTGCTGGCGGATGGCTTCGACAGCGGTGCCGTCGATATCGAACTGGGCGCTGGCCAGCAGCTGCAGCTGGTCGAGAGGGGCCTGCAGGTAGCCCGCTTCGTCGCAGTGTTCCAGCCAGAAGGCGGCCACGGCCAGTTCGCGCTCGTCCAGGTCCAGTGCCAGGCGCTGCAGGACGCGCAGCTGCGGGTCACTGGATTCGCCAGCGGCGATGCGCGCCATGCGGTCGTCGTCACCGTCCTGCCAGCTGGTGCCGGCCACGTCCCACATCGATGCCTCGGGCAGCTCATCGAAGGCTGCCGTTTCGAGGGTGGTGGTGCTGGCGTCAGTGGCGTCGGTGGCCGGTGCATCCACCTCCTCGATCTCCAGCAGCGGGTTGGAATCCAGCAGCCGCTGGATTTCCTGTTCCAGATGCAGGCCGTCCAGCTGCAGCAGCCGGATGGACTGCAGCAGCTGAGGGGTGAGGTGAAGTGTCTGGCCCAGCTGGGTCGAAAGTGCAGCCTTCATTTCAGTTCCCCGGCGCCGCTCCCCGACGCCTTGTGGAACACATCTTGCTTTTGATCCCGTGCAGGCGGAATCGGGGGGTTCCTGAGTGCGCTGGTGGCGCTCCCGACAGACTGTAGGGATATTCCCTACAACGCAGCGGGAATTTGACGATCCCTGGAGCCAAGTCGTTGATTTTGGTCGGGCGGGCCACGCTTCAGGAGCGTGGCAGCGTACGCTATCCCGTCAGGGGATGTCGGGGTGACGGCATTCCGGCGCCTCTGCGCTCTGTATGTGGCGCACGGCGGACGGCGGTGTAGAGTCGACTGTCAGTCGACTACCGCGCGAAGCGCGCGTCTTTCAATGGCGGAGACAAAGAGCAGTCGACTGACAGTCGACTCTACCGGGGCTACTGCCCCGCAACCGGTCATTCCAGCTCGTGCTGGTGCCGTGCGGCCAGCAGCAGCAGATCGTTGGCGCGGCGGCAACCCAGCGACTCCATCATGCGGGCGCGGTGGGTCTCCACCGTCTTCACGCTGATGCCCAGGTCGGCGGCGATTTCCTTGTTGCTCTCGCCCTTGCCGATGCGGCGGAGGATCTCGCGCTGGCGCGGCGACAGTGCAGCAATGCCGGTAGGCTTCTCGCGGCCCAGCATGGGCGCCAGCATCTTGGCCGATATCTGCGGGCTCAGGAACACCTGGCCGGCATGCGCGGCGCGAAGGGCCAGTTCCAGCTCCTGCGGCGCGGCGTCCTTGACCACGAAACCGACCGCGCCACGGTCCAGTGCATCACGCACGTGGGCGGCGTCGTCGTGCATGGTCATCATCACGATGCGGGTGCCCGGCGCGCGCAGGCGGATGTCGCTCAGCGCTTCCAGGCCGGTACGGCCAGGCAGGGACAGGTCCATCAGGACCACGTCGGGAGCGTGCTGCAGGGCCATCTGCAGCGCCTGTTCGGCGTTGCTGGCCTCGGCGACGAGCTGGACATCGGCAAACCCCTGCAGCAGCCGCGCCAGGCCGGCGCGGACCAAGGTGTGATCGTCGACGATGAGAACTCGCACAGGCACGCAGCTGGTCCGTGAAGGGGGAGACCACCTTAACTTAGCTGAACGGGTGCGCCAAGGGCCGTCCGTCCCGCTTCCGGATGGCAGGGTTCAGCGCGCTCGCCGCGCTTCGGCAATCTGTCGCCGATGCAAACGGAACAAGTGGCGTTCCATGGCCATTTCCAGGCCATCGCCGAGGCGATGGAAGCGCAGCCACAGGAAGTGGCCGCCACCGCCATCGGCGGCTTCGGCAACCACCTCCACCGGCAGTTCGATATTGTCGGGCAGCCAGTCGCTGGGCTGCAGGCGGACCACGCCGGCCTGGCCGGGCAGGGCGCCACTGCGCGGGCCCAGCTGCAGGCGGATGCCGCGGCGTGACCAGCGCACCGGGCGCAGGGTCAGCTCCTGCCCCTGCTGGCGCACCAGGCGGCCCAGCAGCACCATGGTCAGGTCGAGCTTGGCTTCAAGGCGCTGGATCTGCAGGCTGGCTTCACTGCGTTCCTCATGCTCGTCCCCGCGGCTGTCTTCCACCAGTGCCAGGCTGCGCAGCAGGCCTTCGGCACTGCTGGTGCGGCCGGCAACGCTGCCGGCCTGGAACTCGGCCGGCAGGGCCAGTTCGCAGCTGAGCGTCTCATCGAACAGCTCGCTCTCGGCCGGGTGGTGCAGCGACGTGGTCGGCAGGGTCATGCCAGCGATTCTGCCTTCAGGTACGCATGGGCGGCGCGAAGGGAGCGCTGGCCATCACGCATCTGCACCGCAACCGCATCTCGGCGTTGCCGCAGAAGGCCCAGCAGGCTCTGCTGGCGGTCCAGCAGTGCGGCGAGCGGGGCACGATCAGTACCCGTCAGCGGGGTGCTGAGCAGGTCGTGCAGGACGTGGTCGTGACTGTCCAGCAGGCTGCTTGCCTGATCGAACGCGGCTTCACCCAGCGCCTTCTCGAAGGCGTCAAGCTGGGCGTGAAGCGTATGCAGGCTCACAGTGGCACCGCCGCCGGACGGCGCTGTTCGTGCGGAATGGCATTCCAAGCGCTGTCAATTTCGGTCAGCAGTTGCAGTGATTCGTCCAGCGCAGTGCGGTCGTTGTGCAGGTTGGCCTCGGTCAGCCGCTGCAGCACGTAGTCGTACAGCGCCGACAGGTTGCCTGCGATTTCGCCGCCGGCCTCATGGTCGAGCGATCCGTTGAGGTGGCCGACGATGGCGCAGGCTTCGCCGATGGACTTGCCCTTGCCTGCATGGTCGCTGCGCTCCATGAAGGCCATCGCGCGGCGCACGCGCTCCAGCGCACCCGACAGCAGCAGGGCCACCAGCTTGTGCGGATCGGCGTCGGCGACCGCACTGGTCACACCTACCTGGCGGTACTGCTCGGCGTATTGACGGCTGGAACCGTACATTCGTGATTCTCCCTTGCGCGACGTGCCGCCGCCGGGTCGTCAGGACCCGCGCCGGCGGCACTGCGGTGATTGCGGTTGCAAGTGTTATCGGTGCGTACGCGGCTAAACTTGAGCCTTGTACGCGCATGATCACCTGCTCAGCTGTGCCAACTGCTGGCTCAGCGCGCTGCTGCTCTGCTGCAGCTTGCCCATCAGCGTGTCCAACGCCAGGAACTGTTTCTTGTAGCGCTCCGCCACGCCTTCCATGCGCGTATCCAGATCGGCACGACGCTTGTCGATATCGGTGAGGGTCTTGTTCAGGCCCTTGGTGCGGGCCACGAAGGCGCCTTCCTTGCCGACGGTAGTGCTGACATAGCTGTCGACCATCGTGTACAGCTTGCCGGCGCCGCCGGTATCGCCTGTGATGGCTTGGCGGATTTTCTCCGGCTGGCTGGAAAGTGCAGCAGCGAACTTGGTGGTGTCCAGTACCAGGCTGCCGTCAGCGTTCGGGTAGCCCCGGGTCTGCAGACCCAGAACCTTGGGGTCCAGCCCCTCGGCCGCAAGATCCTTGAGGATGCCGCCCATCTGCGCCCGCAGCTGGCTCATTGCACCACGCATCTGCGCATCGCCGGTCAGCGACGAGGCTTCCTTGTTCTCGGTGTCGTATTTGGTTTCGGTATTGATGGCCGCCAGCGCCGCGTTGTAGGCGGTCACGAAGTCCTGCATCACCTTGGTGGCCGCAGAGGTGTCGGTGCTGATGGTCACCGTGCTTTGGCCGGTCATCTTCAGGTTCAGGGTCAGGCCCGGCACCGCGTCGGCCACGGTGTTGCTGGCGCTGACAACCTCCACACCATCGATGGTGATCTTCGCGTCGGACGCCGGCGTGTTTTCCTTCAGGCTGCCCACCAGCGAGGTCAGGCCTGGATCACTGCCGGCGTACTCCAGCTTGATGGCGTTGGCTGCGCCGGTCTTTTCCTGGGCGATGGACAGGTACTGGTTGTCACCCGAGCTTATCAGGGTGGCCTG
The DNA here is from genome assembly GCF_050268705.1 of Stenotrophomonas sp. NPDC077659. Classification (NCBI taxonomy): domain Bacteria; kingdom Pseudomonadati; phylum Pseudomonadota; class Gammaproteobacteria; order Lysobacterales; family Lysobacteraceae; genus Stenotrophomonas; species Stenotrophomonas sp. NPDC077659. The sequence continues at coordinate 34,347 of NZ_JBNNHG010000015.1, forward strand.
TACGCCCTCCTTGCGGCCAGCGGCGTCGATCTTGTTGCGGACCGTGCTCAGCGTGTCACCGGCTTCGACCTGGATGTTCATGGTCTTGGCGGCATCGCCGGTGCCGACGGTCAGCGTCAAGGTTCCGGCGGTAAAAGTCTGCGTCTTGGGAACCGATGTGTCGGCAATCAGCTTGTGCGCGGTCGCCAACTGTTGCACGTCGATCTTGTGGGTGCCATTGGACGCGGCGACCTTGGTGGTGCCCAGGTCGTACAGTGCGACCGATGCCGTCAGGATTTCGTCGGTATTGTTGGTGCCGCCCTTGCTTGCCGTGACCGTGCGCGTATCGAAGGCGGTGGACGCCTTCAGGGCCGTCAGCGAGGTCTTCAGCTTGTCGAACGCGGCAGTGATCGTGCCGACCGACGAAAGCTGCAGCTTTGCCTTGGATTGCTGCAGGTTCAGTGCGTTGTCGGCCGGCTTGCGGTCGGCCGCGACCAGCTGGCTGACCATGCCGGAAATATCCAGGCCCGAGCCAATGCCACCGTATCCAAAGTCTGCCACGTTAATTCTCCTGGTAGCCGGGGTGGCCGGCATGCGGCGGCCCGTGTCAACGGAAATAGCGGCCTGCGCCGCTGGGTCTTGAGGACTACGTTGATGCATGTGCCGTGCCACTGGCTTGGAGCCGATTCTGGCACGCGGGTTGCAGGAGGGTTTGGGCAGGTTGCGGGTAGGTTCACCGCGGGCTGCCAGGGGTCTGCAAAAAAACCTCCCCCAAAAGCAGGGGAGGGATCAGGCTACTGACAATCGGAGGGAGACGAAGCCACCCGGTACGTACAGTCAAAGGTACAGCGCTGAAAGAGAGTTCCGCAGGAGCGGGCGATGCCAATCCGTTTCGGGGTTGAACCCGGGCCGGGCATCGCCCGCGTCTGAGGTGCAGCTTTCATCTCGGTTGCCGCTACCACCGGTCTTGACCGGCGGCAGCGGCGCGTTCCTGCCGTGGATCAGCGCAGCAGGCTGAGCACGTTCTGCGGCACCTGGTTGGCCTGGGCCAGCATGGCCGTACCGGCCTGCTGCAGGATCTGGGTGCGGGTCAGCTCTGCGGTTTCCTTGGCGAAGTCGGTATCGCGGATCCGGCTGCGCGAGGCAGACAAGTTTTCCGAGGAGGTCTGCAGGTTGGCGACCACCGAGGTGAAGCGGTTCTGGATGGCGCCGAGGTCGGCGCGCACGCTGTTGACCGACTCCAGCGCCTTGTCGACGATCGAGAGGGCCTGCTGGGCACCTGCAACCGTGTCGATCTTGATGTCTTCCACATGCACCGGACCTGCCGAAGTGGCAACGGTGTTCATTGGTACCGCCGGGTCGCCAGCCGTGTCTGCAGGCTTGGTGACGGTTATGTCTGCGGCGAGACCATCTGCCTTCACGGCAGTCAATGCGATCTGACCCGTAATCGCAGTGCCATCGGCGTTCGTGGCATTCTGGGCATACAATCCGGTTTCTCCGAGCTTGCTGTTGATTGCTGCAGCGACGGCCTTGGCGGCGCGATCCATGTTCGCGTTGTCCACCGCCGGTTCCGCGGTAGCGGCATCGGCGCGCGGCGTGTAATCGAACTTGATCTCGCCGAGCTCGATGTCGCCAATCTTCATGCCGGTCAGGGTGCCCTGAGCGGTTTGCATATCAGCGGCGGTGAAGGTGATGTTGCCGGCATTCAGGAAGCTTGCAGCGCCCAGCGAGTTGGCCTTGGCATCGACCACGCTGTTGATGGCAATCGCCTGGCCTGCATTGGCGCCCACCTGGAACAGCTGGCTGGTGAAGGAACCGTCCAGCAGCTTGGTGCCATTGAAGTCGCTCTGCTTGGCGACGCGGTCGATTTCGCTGATCAGCTGGGTGACTTCAGCCTGCAGCGCCTTGCGGTCGCTGGTGGAGTTGGTGGCGTTGGAAGCCTGCACGGCCAGCTCACGGATACGCTGCAGGTTGTTGCCGACCTCGCTCAGCGAACCTTCGGCGACCTGCGCCAGCGAAATGCCGTCATTGGCATTGCGGATGGCCACGTCCAGGCCGCGGATCTGGGTGCTGAAGCGCTCCGAGATCGCCAGGCCGGCCGCGTCGTCCTTCGCGCTGTTGATGCGCAGGCCGGACGAGAGGCGCTGGATGGTGGTGGCCAGCGAGCTGCCGCTGGTGCTCAGGTTGCGCTGAGCGTTGAGCGACATCGTATTGGTGTTGATTACCTGTGCCATGGGGTCGTCTCCTCTTATATGGAACCCGTTGGTGAATGAAACGAAGCGCCGCCTGATTTTTTTATTTGGCTGTGTGCTTCGCCGTTGCCAAATGAATAACGGCGCTTTGTCAACAACCTTTAGGCGGGAATTTCGCTGAAGCTGCAATTCTTCGCTGGAGGCTGCCTTTCCGGGATTTTCCGCGCGTGGAATGGGAGCGGGTAGGCTCTGGAAAGGGGGGCCGGGGACTGCCCGGCCGGCGTCAGGAGGGATATCGGCGATTGTTGGCGAAGCTGAACGATGATGACGCTTCGCCGGGCATGGCCCGGCGCTACCTAACTGGATGATCTATGGAACGAGCACGAAAAAGGCCGCGATGCAGGGCATCGCGGCCTTCGGGTGCGGCAGGTTGGAGGGGGGATGGCCCCCGTCGGCTCAGCCGATCTTGTTGAACAGCGACATCTGCTGCATCTGTGCAAACAGGGTCTGTGCGGCCTGCAGGGCCGTATTCTCCAGCTGGTACTGGCTGAGCGCGTCGGCATAGTCAAGGTCGCGCATCGAAGACAGCGTCGTCTTCAGGGTCACGCCGTTCGATTCACGCATGTCGGCGGCATTGTCCAGGGTCTTCAGCTGTGCGCCGCCTGCAGCGCGTGCGTCGATCATCCTCTCTGCCGCACGGGCCACGTCGCGCAGGCTGCTCTGCAGTGCATTCTGCTGCACGGCCAGCTGCTGCGGGGTGCCGGTGTCGCCCTCCAGGGCACCGATCAGCGAGTCCAGCGTGCCGAAGATGTCGCGGCTGCTGGACGGCGTGACCGAGAAGCTGTCACCCCCTGCTGGAGCGCCGTCGATATGAAGGCGCACGCCGTTGACCACCAGATCATCGCCAGTCTTCATTGTGCCGTTGCTGACCACCGTACCACCGGCGTCAAGAACCTCGTAGCTGTCGTGCGCGGTGAAGCGCACGCTGAAGGCTTCGCCGTTCCAGGTGTCGGTTCCGTCGCGGGTGATGTTGGTCAGCACACCGGTGCCGGTGTTCCCAGCGGCCGGAGCGCCGTCCACAAAACCATCGCCGGTGGAGATGCGCAGGAAGATCTCGCTGCCGGGCAGGGCGTCGCGCACGTAGGTGTCCGGGCCCACTTCGACCTGTCGCTGGGTCTGGTCACCGCTGTAGACCACGGCGCCACCCACCTGTGAGAACGGCGGGTTGCTGTCATTGGTGCCGCCAAACAGATAGCGGCCGGTGCCATCGCTGGCATTGGCCAGCGACAGCAGGTTGTCCCGGATCGCCTTGATTTCGGTCACCATGGACTGCTTGTCCGCCGCCGCCAGCGCCGGATTGTTGGCGTAGATGGTCAATTCGTTGATTCGCCCCATCATGTCGCCAACCTGGGCAAGCGTGTTCTCCTGCACGCCCAAACGGTTCTGCACGTTGTTGGCGTTGAGTTTCATGCGTTCCAGAGACGCCAACGTGCGGTCCAGGCCCACGGCGGCACCTGCATTCACCGGGTCGTCCTTGGCGGTGACGATCTTGCTTCCGGTAGCGATCTGCTGCTCCAGGTGGTTCAGCTTGGCCTGCTTGGCCATCATCAGCGACATCGACTGGGAGAACATCATCCCGGTGGAAATGCGGTTGTTCATCGGCTTGCCGCCCGCAAAATGGTCTGGAACATGGTGTCGGCGGTGGAGATCAGCTGCGAAGCGGCCTGGTAGGCCTGCTGCAGGCGCAGCATGTCGGCCGCTTCCTCATCCAGGTTCACGCCGGAAATGGAGTCGCGCGCAGACTGCGCCTGGTCGGTGATGACCTGTTGCGCACTGAGCGAGTACTCGGCCGAACGTGCGGCGGCACCGACCTGCGTGGTCAGGCCGCCGAGGGCGCCGTTAAGGGTGACGGTGCCGTTGTTGAAGGCCTTGGCGTCTTCCACCTTGGACAGCGCGATCGCGTTGCTGTTGTCCGAGGAGCCCGCCGGCGTAGGGGTGATGTTGAAGGTATCGCCGGTCTTGGGGGCACCGTCCAGCACGAAGCTCCAGCCATTGGCGCTGATGGTCTGCCCGGCGGTATAGGTCTGCGGTGCGCCGCCATCGATGGTGTAGGTGGTGGCCGAGGTGAACACGATCGCGGCCGGATTGCGCAGATTGGCATTGCTGGCATCGGTAACCGTTACGCCGCTGAGCTTGCCGGTGCCGGTGTTGGCCAGTGCTGCAGCGCCCTTTATGGCGGCCGCCGCGGCAATCCGCGAGGGATCGGTGATCGCCACGCTCAGGCTGCCAGCAACGCCGGCAGTGGGCTGCAGCAGGAAGCGGTCATTGGTTGCAGGCGCTCCGCCCACCACCAGTTCGACGCCGCTGATCACCAGCGGATCGGTGGCAGTGCCGGTGCCGGTCAGCGTCACGCTGGCACCTGTATCGGCGCGGCTGGCCTGCCATTGGGTGCCGTCGTACTTCAGCATGATGTTCTGCGCGTCCAGCTTGGACAGATCGCCGTAGCTGGCGGTGATCGTGGCGGTGCCGGTGTTGTCCGTGTTGCCGGTGACGCGCGGGTTGCCCAGGTTGAAGAAGTCACCGCCCATCTGGCCGTAAAGGTCCACGCCATCGCGGTGGCTGCTGTTGAACGATTCGGCCAGGCCGACGGCCATCTTGCCAAGCTCGGCCTGTGCCGGGCTCAACACGGTATCGCGGAACTCCATCAGCCCCCCCATCTGGCCACCCACGGCCTTGGAGGTCAGGGTGATGGTGCTGCCCTGGGTCTGCAGGGCCAGCTGCAGGCGCTCAGGCTGGTAAGGATCGGCAACCGTGGTCACCTTGGAGGCGGTGGTGCCCACCACCAGCGCGTTGCCGCCGGCGGTGTAGACATTCATGAAGCCGCCATCCTGGACGGTGGCGGTGCCACCGGTGTAGCCGATCAGCTGCGAGACCAGTTGATCGCGGCGGTCGAGCAGGTCCGGCGCCGTACCGGCGATGTTGGTGCCGATGGCGCCGTTGATCTGGGCAATCTCGGACGCCAGGCGGTTGATCTCGGTCGCGCCGCCGATCAGCCCGTTGTTGACCTCACCGTTGAGGTTGTTCAGATGGGTGTTGAGCTGCTGGAAGCGGTTGGCCAGCGCTCCGGCGCTGTCCAGCATGTTCTGCCGGTCGGCGGTGCCGGCAGCGTTCGAGGACAAACCGCTGACGGAATCGAAGAAATTGGACCACATGCCCGATACGTTCGTGGCGGTGTCGGAGAACAGTGCATCGACCCGGTCAGCCATGGTCGACAGCTGCTTCAGGCGCGCCAGCTCACCGCTGCTGTCGAGCAGGCGCGAGATCGCCAGCTGGTCCGCCGCCCGGCGGATGTCGGTGATCCGGGTACCGCTGCCCACCTCGCCAAACCCGTAGTTCTGCGGATCGGCGGTGGCGAAGTCGACCTTCTGCCGGCTGTAGCCGGGCGTGTTGATGTTGGCGACGTTGTGGCTGGTGGTCGCCAACGCACGCTGGAAGGCGAGCAGGGCACTGGTACCGGTGGAAAGGACGCTGGACATGGGGTTCCTCAACGACGGGTGATACCCAGCGCCGCGGTTGCGGAGCTGGCGAAGGTCTGGCCAAGGCGCGTGCCGGCGTCGGCCACGGCGGCCACGGCGCGCTCGATGGTCTGTCCACCCGCGATGGCGGCGATCTTGGCGGCATAGCGCGGATCGGTTGCGTAACCGGCGCGCTGCAGGCCGCGGGCGAAGCCGTGCACATCGGTACCGGCCTGCAGGGCCTGCTGGTAGCGCGGGCTGGTCTTCAGCAGGCGCACGTAATCGGCAAAGCTCTCTGCGGGCGTGCTGTAGGCACGGAAGCTGGCCGTTTCGTTATGGCGCACGCCATCGACGTACTCGTGAGTGCCGGCCAGTGCGCTCTGGCCCTTCCAACCGGTGGCCTTGATGCCGAACAGGTTGTGCGACACGCTGCCGTCGGCATGCTTGATCTGGCGCTTGCCCCAGCCGGTTTCCAGCGCGGCCTGGGCTACCAGTGCGCGGGCGTCCACGCCCAGTTCCCTGGCAGCACTCTGTGCGTGCTGCCAGATGCTGGCCACGAAGCCTTCGGGGGTGTTCGCGCCCAGCTGGGCCACGGCGGTCCGGGTGGCCAGGGCATCGGCCGGCGTGCCCGTGCTGCCGCGGTTGCTTGCGGTGGCCGCCCACTGGTCGTTGCTGGCGGACCAGTCGTCGCCGTCGATACTGCTGGCATACGGATCGTTGGTGCCCAGCGAACGGTGCATGCTGTTGCTGTCGCGGCCGGCAATCAGGTCCAGTGCCTGCTCCATCGGTGCCAGCGCGGGGCTGATCGCGGCCTGTGCGCCATCCTGTGCGCCTGCCGCCATCTGCTGCAGCATGCGCACGGCCTGGCTGGCGTCGTCCAGCGACAGCGACGGCGCAGGCTTGGCCGGTGCATTGAGCTGGTAGGCGCGGCTGGCCTTGGCCGGGTCCACGCGGGTATCCAGCGCCGGACCGTCGGCCTGCTGGCCGGACAGCTGGCGGCTGATGATGGACGACAGACCCAGGCCTTTGCCGCGGGTCATCGCCTCGGCGATCTTCTGGTCGTACATCTCCCGGAACATCTTGTTTTCACCGGGGAACAGCGAATCACCGAAGCTGGCATCGCGCATGCTCTTGACCAGCATCTGCGCGAACTGGCCTTCCAGCTGGCGGGCGACCTTGTCGACCTTGGCCGGGTCGGTCTGCTGTGCAGGATTCAATTCAAAGGCGGGGGTGATGCGCATGTCAGATCACCTCGAGCTCGGCGCTCAGGGCGCCGGCCTGCTTCAGTGCTTCCAGGATCGCGATCAGATCGCCCGGGGCAGCGCCCACGGCATTCACGGCATGCACGATTTCATCCAGCGTGGTACCGCCGTTGAACTTGAACATGCGGCTGCCATCGTTGGTGGCCGTCACGGTGGACTGGGGCGTGACCACGGTCTGCCCGCCCGCGAAGGCGTTGGGCTGGCTGACATTGGCATTTTCCTGGATGGTCACCGTCAGCGAGCCATGCGAAATCGCGGCCGGGCCCACGCGCACCTGCTGGCCGATGACCACGGTGCCGGTGCGCGAGTTGACCACCACCTTGGCCGGTGCGCTGCCCGGTGTCAGTTCCAGGTTCTCGATGCGGGCCAGCAGGCCGATACGTGCACCCGGATCGGTGGGTGCGGCCACCGCCACGGTCACCCCATCGACGGCACGCGCGGCACCTTCGCCGAATGCGTTGTTGAGCGCGGCGACCATGCGCGCAACGGTGGTGAAGTCGCCGTTGTGCAGGTTCAGGGTGATGTCGCCGCCGTTGGCCAGCGGGTCGGGCAGGGCGCGTTCAACCGTGGCACCGTTGGGGATCCGGCCCACACTGGGTACGTTGACCGACACGCGTGAGCCGTCCTTGCCCTGCGCACCGAAGCCACCGACGATCAGGTTGCCTTGGGCGATGGCATAGATCTGTCCGTCGGCACCGCGCAGCGGCGCCATCAGCAGCGAACCGCCACGCAGTGAGACCGCGTTGCCGATGGACGACACGGTGATGTCGATCGGCTGTCCAGGCTTGGCGAATGCCGGAAGTTCGGCATGGATGGCCACGGCCGCCACGTTCTTCAGCTGCGGGTTGACGTTGGCCGGCACGTTGACGCCCAGCTCGCCCAGCAGGTTCTTCAGGCTCTGCACGGTGAAGGGTGCCTGGCTGGTGCGGTCGCCGCTGCCATCCAGGCCGACCACCAGGCCGTAGCCCACCAAGGCGTTGCCGCGCACACCGCCCACCTGGGCCAGGTCCTTGATGCGCTCGGCGCTGGCCGGGAAGGCAACGGCAAGGGCCAGGAACAACGATCCGTAGAGCGACGCCGCGCCCCATGACCGACGTGCGCTGGTTGGAAGAACGCGTCGCCACGCACCCATGACCGGCCGCGCCGGCTCGGGGCATGATTCATTGCGTCGCTGCAGGAAATATCGGAATGAAATCTGCATGGCCATGCTCAGAACGGCGTCAGGCCGGAGTTGAAGAAACGGCTCAGCCAGCCCATGGCATTGGACTGCGCCACCGGGCCGCGGCCGCCGTAGACGATGCGGGCCTCAGCCACGCGGCTTGACGGAATGCTGTTGTCCGGCGCGATGTCGCCCGGACGCACGATGCCCTGCACCTGAACCAGCTCATCGCCCTGGTTCAGCCGCAGGTTCTTCTGCCCCTGCACGACCAGGTTGCCGTTGGGCAGGCGCTGCACCACGGTCACCGTCACGCTGCCCTGCAGGCGGTTGCTCTGCGCACTGTTGCCTTTGCCGGTGAAATCACGCTTGCCGCTGGCGGTGGCGCTGAGGATGTCCTTGCCGCCCAGGGTGACCGGCGCACCGAAGATCGACGGCGTACCCAGGCTCAGGTTCGATTCCTTGTTGGTGGCGGTGTTCGCGCTGGTCGTCGCCGTGGTGTTTTCCAGCAGGGTGATGGTCAGCAGGTCGCCGACATCGCGGGCGCGACGGTCCGAATACAGCTGCAGCGTCGGGCCGGCGGCGTAGATCGCACCGGCCGTCGGTGCGGCCTGCGGCGGCATGATCGGCTGGATCGGCGCCATGGCGGGGTAGGGACGCACGTCGCCGGCGATCACGCAGCCGCCTAGCAGGGCGGCCACGGCGCAGGGCAGGGCGATGCGGGCAAGTGTGGAGAGGGGCAACATGGCGGTATCCCGTTGGCGGCGATCAGACGTTCTGGTTCAGGTAACCGAGCATCGCGTCGGTGGTCGAAATGGCCTTGGCATTCATTTCATAGGCGCGCTGGGTTTCGATCATCGACACCAGCTCTTCCACCACGTTGACGTTGCTGCCTTCCAGCGCACCCTGGACCACGTTGCCCAGTCCGTTGAGGCCGGGGTTGCCGTTCTGGGCCGGGCCGGAGGCCGTGGTTTCCAGGTACAGGTTTTCGCCGCGGGCCTGCAGGCCCGCCGGATTGACGAAGTCGGTCAGCGTCAGCGCGCCGATTTCCACCGTCGCGGCGGCATCAGCCATCTTCACGCTGATGGTGCCGTCGCTGCCGATGGTCAGCGACTGCGCGCCTTCGGGAACCTGGATCCCAGGCTGCACCGGGTAGCCGCTGTTGGTCACCAGCTCGCCGTCCTGGTTGATCTTGAATGAACCATCCCGGGTGTAGGCCGAGCTGCCGTCGGGCATCTGCACTTCGAAGAAGCCGCGGCCATTGACCATCACGTCCAGGGCGCGGCCGGTCTGCTGCTGGCTGCCCTGTTCGAAGTTCTTGGCGGTGGCCACCACGCGCACGCCGGTACCGATCTGCAGGCCGGTCGGCAGCTGGGTCTGCGCCGAAGACGCACCGCCGGGCTGGCGCACCTGCTGGTACAGCAGGTCCTCGAAGCTGGCGCGGTCCTGCTTGAAGCCGGTGGTGTTGGTGTTGGCGAGGTTGTTGGAAACCACCGACATGCGCATCTGCTGCGCATCCAGTCCGGTTTTCGCGATCCACAGTGCCTGGTTCATCTTCGAAGTCCTGTCTGGGTAAAGCCGGCCGCGCGGTGCGGCCCTTGGGTGAAGCAGTGCAAGCGGTGTGCCAGCAATGGCGCGCGCCGGTGCCGGAATTCCGTCAGCCGCCCAGTCGCAACAGACTGTTGGCGCTGCGCGCGTTCTCATCGCCGTGCTTGATCACCTGCACCTGCATTTCGTACTGGCGCTGCAGCTGGATCATCTGCACCAGCGCACCGGCGGCATCCACGTTGCTGCCTTCCAGCTGGCCGCTGTGCACCGTCGGCCCCTGCGCCTGTGCGAACGGCTGCTTCGGATCGGTGTTGGCGAAAAGGCCGTCCAGTCGCCGCTGCAGACGCTCGTCCGGGGCCTGCACGATCTTGATGCGGCCGATCATCGCCATCGTCTGCGGGCCTTCGCCCTGCGGAATGATCGAGATCGTGCCGTCGTTGCCCACTTCCATCGCCTGGAAGGGCGGAATGGCGATCGGGTTGTTGTTGTCGTCCAGCACCCGACGGCCGCTGGACGTCACCAGCTGGCCGTTCGGGGTGACCGACAGCGCGGCGCCACGCGTGTACGCCTCGCTGCCGTCGGTGGCCTGCACGGCCAGCCAGGTGCCGGTCTGCAGCGCCAGGTCCAGCGGCTTGCCGGTGATGTGCTGCGCACCGGCGGTACGGTTGAAACCGGCGTCGACGTGCAGCGCATCCACCCGCGAGGCAAAGCCCTGGCCACGGATCGGGAAGGCTTCGGTATTGGCCAGCGCTTCCTTGAAGCCGGGGGTGTCCGAGTTGGCGAGGTTGTGGCTGAGCGTTCCCTGCGCCTGCAGGGAGGCGCGGGCGCCGGTCATCGCAACGTAAAGGGCTTTATCCATGGGGGGCGTTCCGTGACAGGGTCAGCAGGTCATCAACGGATGTTGATGACGGTCTGGGTGATCTGGTCCTGCGTGGTGATCATCTGCGCGTTGGCCTGGAAGTTGCGCTGTGCGGTGATCATGTTCACCAGCTGCTCGGTCAGGTCCACAGTGGATGCTTCCAGCGCGCCGGCCTGGATCTTGCCCAGGTTGGAACTGTCCGGCGCAGCGGTGCGCGGGGTACCGGACTCGAAGGTTTCAACCCACAGGTTGTTGCCCTTCTGCGCCAGGCCCTGGGTGTTGTTGAAGCTGGTCAGGGCGACCTGGCCCAGGGCCTTGTCATCACCGTTGGAATAGCGCGCGTAGACCACGCCGGCGTCGGAGACGGTGATCTCGTTGAGCTTGCCGGCCGCGTAGCCATCCTGCTGGGTGTTGCGCAGGGCGAACTTTTCGCCGTACTGGGTCGAGCCGCTGATATCCAGGGTCATGTTCAGTTCGCCCGCGCCCGTGGTCGGGGTGAACGTGCCGAGGCTGACCTTGCCATTGGTCGGCGTGGTGAGCTTGCCGCTGTTGTCAAAGGCGATCTGGGTGGGTGTGCCGGCCGGTTCGCCATCGACATAGTTGTGCACGGTCCAGGCGTTGGCCGCGGCATCCTTGACGAAGTACGACACCTGGATGTGGCTCACGCCCAGCGAGTCATAGACGGTGATGCCGCCGCTGGACTGGTTGTAGCTGTTGGAATCGGTCGGATCGAAATCAGTGACCGTCGGTTCCTTGGCGTTGGCGGGCAAGGTGAAGCCCACTTTCACTTCGCTGGTCTGCTTGGGCGGGCTGTCGGTGGTCAGCAGCTGCAGGTCGACCAGACGGCCGGCGTCGAAGCTGGTGCCATCGGCGTTTGGCGCGAAGACCTGCAGGCGCGCGCCCTGCGGGTTGACCACGTAGCCGGACGAATCGGTCTGGAAGTTGCCGGCACGCGAGTAAACGCGTGCGCCGTTCATGTTCATGGTGAAGAAGCCCTCACCGGAAATGGCCATGTCCAGGCTGCGACCGGTCTGGTCGTTGTTGCCCTGGATGAACTGCTGGGCCACGTTGGTGACGCGCGCGCCGGAGCCGGTCTGGTTCTTGGACAGCCCGTAGCTGGTGGAGGCAAACAGGTCGGCGAATTCCGCACGCGACTGCTTGAAGCCGACCGTGTTGACGTTGGCAACGTTGTTGGCGGTGACGCTCAGGTCGGTATTGGCGGCGTTGATGCCGGACAGCGAGACATTGAAGCCCATGGGATTGCTCCTGGTAGATGCGGGGGTGCGGCTCAGCTGACGCGGAGCACGTAATCGATCGGGGCCGTGCCCAGGCCTTTGAGGTTCAGGTAAAGGCCATCGGAGCCGACGGTCACGCTTTCCACCGGCGCCTGCACGTAGGTGGACAGCTTGGTGCTGGTGCCTGCGGTGTCCACGTGGTTGGCGACGATGGAGTACTTGCCCGGCGCCATGCGCTTGCCGTCGGCATCCTTGCCGTCCCACTTGAACGCCACCTCGCCAGCGGCAGCGGCTTCGACGCTGATCGAGGTGACCTTGCTGCCGTTGGCATCGGTGACATCGACGGTGACGATGCCGGCTGCGGGTGCTGCAACGGTGCCGCCAACATCACCTTCCGCTTCGAGCATCAGCTTTTCCGAGGGCACCAGCACGTCGTGGCCGACCAGCGCCGCGCCACGCAGCACCTGGTCGCTGGCCATCGATTCCTGGAAGCCCTTGACCGAGGTGTTGAGATCGGTGATGCCCTGCACGGTGGACATCTGCGCCATCTGCGCGACCATCTGTGTGTTGTCCATCGGCTTCAATGGATCCTGGTGCTGCAGCTGCTCGGTCATCAGGCGCAGGAAGTCGGCCTGGTCGAGCGTGTTCTTTTTCCTGGTGCTGTTGCTGTTGGGGGCGGTCAGGCCGAGGGCGGCGTAGACGTCCTGGCTGGTCTGGGTGGTGACGGTGGTCATGCGGGTCTCCTCGCGGGCGCGCCTCAGCGGCCCATGGTCAGGGTGGCCAGGGCCAGCTCCTTGGCGGTGGTCAACATCTCCACGCCGGCCTGGTAATTGCGCGAGGTCGAGATCAGGTTGACCATCTGTGCCACCGGATCGACGTCGGGCTGGTAGATGTAGCCATCGGCATCGGCCAGTGGATGGCCCGGCTCGTAGC